>QHYO01000224.1:2575-12041 GCA_003224135.1 Acidobacteriota bacterium
CAAGGATTTGCCCGGAAATTCCCCGGACGCCGACCCACTTGCTTCAAATGGTGAGGGTTGCCCAGAACTTGCGCGACTGGCCATGTTCCTCTTTCTATGTGATGGATTGTCCGATTGGCGCAAATTCTACCACTGTTTTTCTGCAGGAAAACAGGCAGCCTTGTCGCATTTGGATGCCAGTTCGTTCCATTGCGGCAAAATTTCGCGGGAAAAAAGGCCCGGCGCACGACCACGCTGCATTTTTCCTTTTCTTTGAGAACTGATAACTTAGAAGTCTAAACTTTTTATGAGTGCCAACTATCTCGACGTTGCGATCGAAGCCGCTCTTGAAGCCGGCAAAATTCTTCGTGAAGAATATGCTCTGCCTCCCGACATCCATTACAAAGGGGACGTCGACCTGGTGACCCAGGCTGACCGCCGCAGCGAGCGGGCGATTGTCGCTCGCCTCTCTAGATTTTTCCCCGAGCACACCATCGCTGCCGAAGAAGGCACAGGCCACGAACGCAGCACTGAATTCCGCTGGCATGTCGATCCCCTGGATGGCACAACAAACTTTGCGCACAAATATCCCTGCTTCGCCGTTTCGATTGCGCTTGCGCAAAACGGGGTTGTCCTGGCGGGTGTCGTTTACAACCCCATTTACGACGAGCTCTTCGCTGCGGCACGCGGCGAAGGCGCCACGCTTAATAGCGAGAAAATCTCGGTTTCGAAGGTCTCGACTCTTTCGACCAGCTTACTTTGCACCGGCTTTCCAGTGCACAAACGGCTCGCGAATCCTAATATTCACTACTACTACGATTTCACGCTGCGCTCGCATGGAGTGCGCCGCGACGGCTCTGCCGCGCTCGATCTTGCGAGTGTTGCTGCCGGTCGGTTCGATGGATTCTGGGAATTTGGCCTAAAACCCTGGGATATCGCAGCCGGCATGCTGCTGGTAACCGAAGCAGGAGGCGCTATTTCAGATTTTCACGGCAACGCGTATCTGCTCGGCGGGCCAGTGGTGCTCGCGACAAATTCTGTAATTCACGAAGAGATGCGCGAGACCGCTCTCGCCATTTCGCAACGCGATCCGAATGCGCCCCTTGGCGTCCCTCTGCAGCCAATTCCGAAATAATAGTCTTGCGTTTCGTGCGGCCACAATCGTTTCGAACATTCAGAACAGGACTGAGCGTCGCAGCTCCCTCGTTGTGTTACTTCGCGCCCCATTCTTTGTAGAGTTTGAGGATCGTTGCACCGATGGAAAGATGCCAGGCGAAGATGGCGACGTCTTTGAATTTGTCTGGGACGACGTATTGATCGGCGGCATCTTCGGCTGGCACGCCGGACTGGTACATTTTTTCCGCTTGTGCAGCGATATCATCGAAGAGATCAGCGAACAACTGCACTCCATCGCGGCCGGCGATTTGTCCGTGACCGGGAACAAAGATGGTGTCCTTGTCCCAGGACAAAAAGGTTTTGAGCGTGGAGCGCCAGCCGGAAACAGTAGCTTGTTCGTCGAAAGTGACCGGATACATGTGATTGAAGAGCAGGTCGCCAGCGTAAACGACGTTCTGTTCGGGGACGCGAACGATAAGGTCCGTGCCGGAGTGGCCGGGATACGTTTCGACGAGCGCTGTCAAGCCGCCCAAGTCGAGTTTCACAGGAAGCTTCGCCGGATCCAGTGGGCGATTGGGGAACCCCAGAACGGTGGAATTGACAGCGCCAAAAATGTTGCCCATGGTAGCCACCAATTCCGCGGCATGTTTACGCGCGACTTCACTCCTGGCGTTTTTTACGCGGCCTTCGAGAGGACGCAAAAAGGCAGCTTTATCCATTCCCTGCATGGCACCGTAACTGTCAAAAATTCTTTTTGAAACTGCCGCGTGCGCCCAGAGCGAAATGCCGTTAGCTCCGTAAAACGCGTTTCCTGTGACGTGATCGAAATGGTAGTGGGTATCGAGCGCGCCCATGATGGGGCCTTGGCTCAGCGTGCGAAGGGTTTCATGATGAAAGCTGGCTCCCGCAGGGCTGACGAATCCCTCGATTAACAGCGCGGCGTCCTTACCAAACAGGAATCCGCCATTGCACATGGTTTGAAGACCCTTGGATGTGTCGGAGATTGTGGCGTAGAGGCCGTCGCCGATTTTCCGGACCGAAGCGAAGCCTTTATCGACAATGGGCGCCTGGGCGACACGGGAATCCGCGGCGAAGGATTCGGCGAGCGCCGGGAGCGGGAGAAGTTGATAAGCGGTAAGAGCGCTCCATTGGGACGCGCGGCCAAGAAAATCGCGCCTGCTGAACAAACCTGTTGAGGAAGAGCAGGAAGTAAACATGAATCCTCCCGAATAAATTTGTGAAAATCGCGTGGTCGCCCTTTTGGATGCCGATTTGAGCGGAGGTCACTTTACTTTTCCGATAGGCGATGCTGTTAGCACCATACTAAATGCCGCCCCGAATCGCCCCCAACCATTTCTTGTGATTGAGGAGAGTTGCCTTGAAAAAGATCTTGCTGTCCATGATGGTCTGGCTACTCTGCACGGGAGTCGCGCCTGCCCAGGAACCAGACGAAGCTCCGCCAAATCTGGAGATGCAGCGGCAGGAATTGATCAATTTGGAAAAAGAGAACGCGCGAGCCATCAAGCTGCACAATCCGACGTTCTTTAGGGCTGCCTATTCGGAGGATTTCCACGGAGTTTCGCGCTACGGAGAAGTCGTGAACAAGGCATTGATGGTCCAGGAACTGCAATCGATGCCCCTGGAATTTGACTCGGTGGTGAGCAGTGATGCGCAGGTGAGAATGTTCCGTGACACCGCGTATGTCTTAAGTCTGCGGTCGGAAGTGGGACGCCGGAACGGAAAAAAGTTTTACAACCAGTTTCGAATTCTAAGGGTGTATGTGAATACGCCGCGCGGGTGGAAGATCGTTTCTGAGTTGGAAACCAAACTGGCGACAGATGAGCGCCCATAGCCGCAAATCATCAGCCGGCAGTGGCTCTGCCGGCATTCACGGCCGCGCCGATGATGCCGAGATCGTCGTTGGTTGGAATCACTTCGAAGCGGCTTCCCTGCAAGGGACTCATCTTCACCATGTCGTGAACGAGACGATCGAGTACGCCGACATCAATCCAATTTACGTTTGGTCCGGTCAGGTAAAAGGGACCAGGGCCTTCCATGTGTATGCTGGTTGCGGTAGCCGCAGCCAGAGCGCGATGGCAACGCGAGACAAAATCTAAACAGCGCGTGTCGCCCTGCTTTGCGTTCTCGAAAACTTCTTCCGGCTCCAGATCAAGAAAGCGAAGCCGCATCGCGCGATAGCCGAGTATGCCTTCCAGATGGCCGCGGCCGCCGCAGCCGCAGAAATTTTCCTTCGGGTCGAGCGTGACGACGGAGTGGCCGCCTTCCCAGGCCCCCTGACTCCAGGGATAGCGTCCAAAGCCGACACCGTTTCCGAGAGTCCATACGCGATTGAGCTTGTGTAGCACGCCGCGCGTCGCGGCAATGCCTGCAGCTGCGGCATCGGCGTCATTGTAAACGCGAACGGCAATGCGGGCGCCGCTCGATGCGAGAGCGCTCTCGACTGCTTCGCGAAGATGAAAGCCTTTGATCTGTTGAAGATTCGGCGATTCCTCGACGACACCTTCGCGTATGATGCCGGGAAATCCGACGCCCACAGCGGAGAGCGACTTGCCACCGTCGAGAGACAATATTAACTCGGCAATTTTAGCCGCAATATTGTCCGCGGGCATGGAGAGAAGCGCGTCCCGAGAGTCTCCCACTTCCGGAAACACCCTTACCGTTCCGGCAACCTGGTTGTTTTCAACCAGCGCGGCCGCGATATGCTCTACAACGAGGACTCCTGCATTCCTACCCATGATTTTCCGCCCCCGCGTCACATCTTGGTCAGCTTGTTCAAGCCGTTGAACGCCGCGGTTTTGTAACACTCCGCAAGTGTCGGATAGTTGAAGACGGTGTCCACGAAATATTCGACGGTGCCCTTAAGGGCGAAAACAGCCTGCCCGATGTGCAGCAATTCAGACGCGCCTTCGCCGATGATGTGGACGCCGAGCAGCTCTTTTGTGTCCGGCTTGAAAATCAGCTTCAAGCGGCCAGTAGTGTCGCCGCGGATTTGCCCACGGGCAATTTCGCGGAAGTAGGCGATACCAACTTCATAGGCGACGCCAGCGTCGGTGAGCTGCTCTTCAGTTTTGCCGATGAATGAAATTTCTGGGATCGTGTAAATGCCATAAGGGTAGTGAGCGGGGTCGGAATGAATCGGCATGCCGAACGCGCTGGCTGCAGCGATGCGGCCCTGCTCCATCGAAACCGAACCGAGACTGGGAAATCCGATGACGTCGCCAACGGCGAAAATGTGCGGTTGCTTGGTGCGATAGTCGGCATCGACGGGAATGCGCCCGCGGGAATCCGCGTCGAGTCCAGCGGCGTCAAGATTGAGTTCGTCAACATTGCCCTGGCGGCCAACTGCGTAAAGCAGCGCTTCGCCGGCAACTTTCTTCTTGCTTTTGAGGTTCGCGACCACGCCGTTGTCGGGGGTTTCCTCGACGCTTTCAACCTCTTCATTCAGACGAAGCGTTACGCGGCGGTCGCGCAGGTGATAGCACAGCGCTTCCACCATTTCTGAGTCAGCAAACTCCAGCAGACGAGGCCGTTTTTCTATGAGCGTAACGCGAACGCCCAGCGTGGCGAACATGCAGGTGTATTCCACACCGATCACGCCGCCACCGACAACAATCATGGTCTTGGGAATCTGCGGCATCTGGAGAATCTGATCGCTATTGATGATGTTGCGATTGTTGAACGGGACCAGGGGAGAGCTGGCGGGTTTCGTCCCAGTAGCGATAATAACTTTTTCCGCTTGGTAATCGGCCTGGCCACGCACGCCGGACACACGAAGGCCGTTGGGGCCTGTGAAACTGGCAAGGCCGTTGAGAACTTCGATTCCGTTGCGTGAAAGCTGCGCGCGAGTCACGTCAATTTCGGTCTTGATTACATGCTGTGCGCGAAAGGAGAGATCGGCCATAGTGATCTGTTCCTTCACGCGGTAATTCACACCGTAAATACTTTGGTAATAAAAGCCCGAAAGATGGAGCACGGCCTCGCGCATCGTCTTGCTGGGAATGGTTCCGGTATTGATCGCAGCCCCACCGATGACTTCCATTTTTTCGACGAGCGCGGCTTTTTTGCCGAACTTCGCCGCCTGGATCGCGGCGCGCTGGCCCGCCGGTCCGGAACCGATGACGATGATGTCGTACTTGTCCATGTCAGGCGAGGCGGAAGGGGCTGCCTCTATCCTCAATAGGCCGCGAAAGTATACCACCACGCGCAACGGGCGCATGTGCATGGATTGCACTGGTGAAACTTCTGGCTTGCAAAATTAAAATTACTGATTAGGCTAAGCGCCAGGAGATTGTGCGACAAATGGGTGCTCGTTCCGTGGAAACAAAGCTGGCGGCTTTTGGCGAGACACAACGGCGCGATGCCTGGTGGGTGGAAATTCTGCCTGTGGTGATTTTGCTGGGCGGATTTGGCGTCTACGCCACGCTGCGCGCATTCGAAGGCAAATTTTACGCATGGGGCCCGTATCTTTCTCCGTTTTATTCCCCGCTGATTGATCCCAGGCACCGTTGGTGGAAACTTTCACCGGCGCTTTTGATTCTCGCGGGGCCGCTGGGATTTCGCGCGACTTGCTACTACTATCGCAAAGCGTACTACCGGGCATTTTTCCTCGATCCACCAGCGTGCGCGGTAAGCGAAGGCGGAAAACGCAGCTACAAGGGGGAAACGTCTTTTCCTTTTGTTCTGCAAAACATTCATCGCTATTTCTTGTACCTGGCGATTCTGTTTCTGTTGTTTTTGTGGCATGACGCGTACAAGGGATTTTTCTTTTCCGGACGGTTGGGATTGCAGGAATTCGGAATTGGAATCGGTTCTCTGATTCTGCTTGTGAACGTCACGCTGCTGACCCTTTACACATTTTCGTGTCACTCGCTGCGGCATCTGGCCGGTGGCAAACTCGATTGTTTTTCCTGCTCGGCGTTTGGGCCGCCGCAGCACACGGCTTGGACCTGGATCACCACTCTCAATGAACGCCACATGCTCCTGGCTTGGTCTAGCTTAATTTCCGTAGGGCTGACGGATTTTTACATCCGCATGGTGGCCACCGGAATTTTCAAGGACGTGCGAATCCTGTGACCTCTTCCTACGAAACCCATGAACACGATGTATTGATCATCGGCGCGGGCGGCGCCGGACTCCGCGCGGCGATTGAAGCCCTGGCACAAGGCGCGCGTGTTGGCCTCGTCTGCAAATCACTGCTCGGCAAAGCGCACACCGTTATGGCCGAGGGTGGAATCGCTGCGGCCATGGGCAATGTCGACAAGGCCGACGATTGGCGCACGCATTTTCGCGACACCATGCGCGGCGGGAAATTTCTGAATAACTGGCGGATGGCGCAACTCCATGCACAGGAAGCGCCGGAACGTGTGCGGGAACTCGAACACTGGGGCGCACTGTTTGATCGCACGGAAGATGGCCAGATCCTGCAGCGCGCGTTTGGCGGCCACACCTTTAAGCGTTTGTGCCACGTCGGCGACCGCACGGGGCTGGAATTGATCCGCACATTGCAGGATCGCGGGGTGCAGCAAGGCATCGACGTCTACATGGAGTGCACAATCACGCGGTTGATCAGGGATGGTGACCGCATCGCGGGCGCCTTCGGCTATTGGCGCGAGCAGGGACGGTTCGTGGTGTTTAAGGCCAGGTCCATCGTGATTGCGACGGGCGGAATCGGCAAAGCGTGGAAGGTTACGTCGAATTCCTGGGAATACACCGCGGACGGAATGGCGCTTGCCTACGAAACGGGAGCGGAATTGCTGGACATGGAATTTGTGCAATTTCATCCCACGGGAATGGTGTGGCCGCCGGGCGTGCAAGGAATCCTGGTGACAGAAGCGGTGCGCGGCGAAGGCGGCACGCTCAAAAACAACAGGGGCGAGCGCTTCATGGAGAAATACGACCCCAAGCGCATGGAACTTTCAACGCGCGACGTTGTCGCTCGTGCTATCTACACCGAAGTGCGGGAAGGCCGCGGCACGGAGCACGGCGGCGCGTATCTGAATATCTCCCACAAGCCCGCCGACTATGTGAAGAAAAAACTTCCCAGCATGTATCACCAGTTCAAAGAGCTTGCTGACGTGGACATTACGACCGGACCAATGGAGGTCGGCCCAACCTGCCATTACATGATGGGCGGGATTCGCGTGGATGCGGAGACAGGCCAGTCAACCGTGCCGGGTCTCTTCGCAGCGGGCGAGGCTGCCGCCGGTCTGCATGGCGCCAACCGTCTCGGTGGAAACTCGCTGTCCGATTTGGTGGTATTCGGTAAACGCGCGGGAACAGCCGCGGCGGAACATTCAAGCCGCGTGCAATCCGGGGCCCTGGATGCTGAGCAGCTCGAAGAAGCAGAGCGGGAAATGCTTGCTCCGTTCGAACGCACCGACGGGGAATTCCCCTACGAAATTCACCGCGACCTGCAGGAAACGATGCACAGCCTGGTAGGTATTTTTCGCAACGAGGAAGACTTGCAGAAAGCGCTCGGCGAACTCGAGAAATTCAAACGCCGGCTGGAGAGCGTTCGAGCGGACGGCTCGCGCATGTTCAATCCAGGCTGGCACCTGACGCGCGATTTGCGCTCTATGGTGTTGATTTCAGAGGCCGTCACGCGCAGCGCGCTAGCACGCCGCGAAAGCCGCGGGGCGCACAGCCGGATCGATTACCCGAATCTGGACGACACCTGGGGCAAGCAGAACAACATCATTGTGAAACGTGGCGACACGATGGCGCTCGAACAGCGTCCTGTAGCCGATTTGCCCGATGAGTTGAAAGAAATTTTGGCGGAGAATAAGTAGCAGACGCCAGCAGTGGACAGAAGATGGAGGCGCGATGGCGGAAGCGATTTTGCGCGTGTTCCGAGGCGGCCCGGAAGGTGGAAAGCCGGTGGACTACCGCGTCCCGGTAGCGCCGGGAATGGTAGTGCTTGATGCGCTGCATTCGATTCAGGGGCATCAATCGCCGGATTTAGCGGTGCGCTGGAATTGCAAGGCGGGCAAGTGCGGATCGTGTTCCGCTGAAGTCAACGGCCGTCCGCGGCTGACCTGCAAAAGCCGCCTCGACGCATTGCCGCTTGATGAACCAATTACCGTTTCGCCCTTGAAAGCGTTTCCCCTCATCAAGGATTTGGTCACGGACGTTTCCTGGAATTACAAAATCAACAAGATGATTCCCGCATTTCAGCCGCGTGCTGGTGTGGAATGGAAGATGTACCAGCGTGACGTTGACCGCGTGCAGGAATTCCGCAAGTGCATCGAATGTTTTCTCTGCCAGGACGTCTGCCACGTGTTGCGCGATCATGCAAAACACGAAAGCTTTGGCGGGCCGCGCTTCTTCGTGCGAACCGCGTGTCTGGAGATGCATCCGCTCGACGGCGTATCGCGCACAAAATTGCTAAAGGACGAGCTCGGCCTCGGTTTGTGCAATATCACAAAATGTTGCACCGAAGTGTGTCCCGAAGAGATTCACATCACCGATAACGCCATCATTCCGCTGAAAGAACGTGTGGTGGACGAGTTCTACGATCCGATTACCATGCTGGTGCGCAAGATTCGCGGCGCGTGATCGCCGTGCCGCGAGGCAGGTAACGACTGTCGTTACCGCTGCTTCTTCTAGGGCGTCATCCTGAGAGTTCCGGTTCCTAACGGAACAGCAAGGATCTCAACGTAAACCGCGGCGCTGCCTTAGGGAGAGCGGCGGGTACCCGCCCTGCCGCGAGGGAGGTTTCGATGAACTACCAGTTGAAATCCATCTCCAGGGCGGGAATCGCCGAGGCCCTCGCCAAAGTTGAGTTGTACCGTTATCTGAATGAACCGGAAGAGTCAGAATCCATCTGCCGCGATATTCTCGCGGTCGATCCGCAACAGCAATTAGCCCTCCGCCTTCTCGGCCTTTCCATCACCGATCAATTCACGGGAGGTGTTTCTGACCGCTGCCGCGAAGCCGAGGAAGCCTTCGAGCGCCTGGCCGACCGCTACGAACAGTCTTACTATTCGGGACTTCTGCACGAGCGGCGCGCCAAGGCGCAGCTTCGCGCCGGGCAGTTGCCGCATGTGGTTTACCCTTTGCTCGAGCGGGCATTGCAGTGCTTTGCCGCAGCGGAAAAGATCCGCCCCACAGCCAATGACGACGCTATCCTGCGCTGGAACCGCTGCGTGCGCCTGCTGCAAACGCCCTCGCTCACCTGGGAAGAGCAGCTTGCTTCCTTCGAAGCCGAGGACGCCCCACCGCGCTAGGTAGGCAGAAGCGCCTTTTCCCCCGATGGAGTCCTGACTGCAAGCGTCCCGGATCTCCTGCTAGCGCGCCAGTTCCAATAAGCCGGCTTGAACGCGCGAGTCGAGCCCATTCGGAGAAGCAAACG
>QHYO01000225.1 GCA_003224135.1 Acidobacteriota bacterium
GAACCTTGATTCTAAATCGCCGCGAAAAGAATTGCGATGTTCTTTCGCAGGTTTTCAACAGAAATCTTTTCCACTCGGCCATTCTTCTGGATTAAATCTTCAAAATAAATTGCCCGCGGTCGCCGCAGTCTCACTGCAATCACTTCTTCCGTTTCGCTTTCGCCACCGGTTTCCCGGATTTCACCACAGGCTTGTGCGCAGCGGCCGCGGGACTTG
The DNA here is from genome assembly GCA_003224135.1 of Acidobacteriota bacterium. Classification (GTDB taxonomy): domain Bacteria; phylum Acidobacteriota; class Terriglobia; order Acidiferrales; family UBA7541; genus Acidiferrum. The sequence goes on from QHYO01000225.1 coordinate 217, forward strand.
GCTTGCCCTTCGGTTTTCCTTGCATCTTCATCAGCGCATCGTGTGCTTTCTCAGAACTCTTTCCCGCCTTTTTCTCTTTGCCCTTCGCCTCCTTTTGTTTCGGCGCTTCCTTGATTCCGGAGAGTTTCCGCAGAGTCTTTTCCCGCTCCTCGGGCGTCTTGCCTCGTCCATTCAATTGCAGTGCGAACATCTGTTCAACCACCGCATCGAACTTCGGTCCTTCCGGCATTCCAATGCGTGTCAATTCTTCGCGCACGGTCCCAATTCCTGCTCGCAGCGGCCGCCACTTGTTCAAATACGCCTTTATTTTTGAAAGCGCCGCGGAATTTCTCGTTTCCGCAAGCAGATACCCCAGCCGGTCCACGGGCAGCTTCTCGATAAACTTGTACGCGTCGATCGGTGCGTTCAGTTTTTTTCCGGATAACTCCTTGGCCGACGCCTCCGCGTCCTCCACGAAACTTAGAATCGCATCCGTTTCCGCGGCTCGGAATCCCAATTTACCCAGCAGACTTGACTGCTCGCGGTCCTTCAGCCGGCCAAGAATCGCCAGCAGCATCGGCGTCGCCAGTCTCGGCCGCAATCCCGCCATCATCAAGTCGTCTCGCACCTTGCTCAATTGGTTGATCGCTTCATAATCCGGCTTCTTCTTTGCCAGCACCGGGTGCACAATCTCCATCAACCCGTGCTCTTCCCACGACTTCAGTGTGCCGCTTGGCTGCTCTTCTCGCGCCAACGCTCGCAATTCACCGCCCGCATCTTCCGGCGTGATGCTGTGATGCAGATCCCGCTCCATGGCCAGCTCCAACCATTCTTGCGTTCGCTGCTCCAGCTTGAATCCCATTCGCGCCGCGAAACGCAGCACGCGCAACAATCTGACTGGCTGATTCGTAAAGCTATGAATCGTCAGCGCGCGCACCTCGCCGCGCTCGATGTCCGAAAGCCCGTTCGTCGGGTCCAACAGCAATCCTCGCGATGCGGGGTTCAACGATATTGCGATTGCATTCAACGAAAAGTCCCGCCTACATAGTGGTCGTCGCGCGCCCCCGAAATACTTCCTTCGCATTCGCCCGCGAACAAGATTTCGATATGCCGCAGCTTCTCCTCCTCGTGCAGCACCTTCGCGCCACCCTTTTCCAGTTCGCGCGCGATTTTTGTGGGATTGCCTTCCACCGTAAAGTCCAGGTCGCGCAGCGTCGCGCCTGTAATCAAGTCGCGCACCGTTCCGCCCGTCAAATACACGTTGAGCCCCAGTGCCGCGGAAAGCTCCTGCACGCGCATCATGGTCGCGCGCTGCTCCGGCATCAGTCGGCTCTCCAGTAAAAACATATAATCAGGCATTGCTATCCCTCGGCTTCAGGCCGGCTCTTCCTCGACATCGTCTGAGCCGCGCCGCATCTATGACTCTGGCCGCGCTATGCGCGCGGATGGTGCGCCTTATAAATCTGCTTCAATCTCTCCTCAACCACATGCGTGTAAATTTGCGTCGTGGAAATGTCGGAGTGCCCCAGCATCAGCTGCACTGACCGCAAATCCGCTCCGCGCTCCAGCAAATGCGTCGCGAAACTGTGCCTCAACATATGAGGCGTCAGCGGCACACGCAATCCTGCTTTTCTCCCATACGCGGAGAAAATCTTCCATACGCCAACCCGGCTGATTCTGCCGCCCCTTCGGTTTACGAACAGAAATGCTCCAGCGCTGCTTCGCCCCGGCCCGATTAACGCCGTGCGGCCGTCGCGCAGGTACCGCTCGACGATTCCCAGCGCTTTCCGCCCCACCGGCACGATCCGCTCCTTATCGCCCTTGCCGATGCATCGTACACACCCGACCTTCATATCCAGATCGGTCACGCGCAAGCTGGTCAATTCCAGTGGAGTCTTTTGGTCCGGCAATTCCAGCAGTTTCTCCACTTCCTCCAGCCGCAAATAGCCCGGTAGGGACCGCCGAATCTTGGGCGATTCCAGGTGCGCCGTAGGATCCTCGGAGATCGACCCTTGTACCTGCGCATGCCGGAAGAAATTCCGCAGTGTCACCAGGTGCCGCGCCACCGTCTTGCTTTCAAGCTTCTGCCGGTACAGGCTTGCCAGAAAGTCCACCAGGTCATCGCGCTTCACCGCATTCAGCGCTAACTTCCTCTTCTTCGCAAAATCTTCAAATTTCGCCATATCGCGGCGGTAAGCGCTCAGCGTATTAGACGCTAGGCCCTTTTCCACCTGCACGTGGGTCAAATACGACGATATGGCTGCCGCAATTTC
>QHYO01000226.1 GCA_003224135.1 Acidobacteriota bacterium
AGGAAACGCTCTCTCTTGTGTCGCACCCGCTGAAGACGTCGCAGATTCAGGTGGTGAAAAACCTGGGAGATGGGCTGCCGGCAGTGCGCGGGTCCGCGAATAAATTGCAACAGGTATTCCTGAATCTTTTTCTGAATGCGCGTGACGCGATGCCCTCGGGCGGCATCTTGGAAGTGAGGACAAGCGCGCATAATGGCAGCGTGGAAATTGAAGTAGTCGACACGGGAGCCGGAATTCCGCGCGAGCACATACACAGAATCTTTGATCCGTTTTTTACGACCAAGGCCAGCGGTCGAGGCACTGGCCTTGGGCTTTCCGTGAGTTACGGAATCATTAAGGAGCACGCGGGAAAAGTGGATGTCCGTTCGGCGCCCGGCAAAGGCACATCATTTCACGTCGAGTTCCCAGCGGTGAGGAAGCCGGTTCATGTCTAAAGGTGCGATTCTCGTCGTTGACGATGAATCTGAAATTCGAGAAGGGCTTGAGCTGCTGTTAACGAGCGAGGGTTACGGCGTGTCGAGCGCCGAAACGGGCGAATCCGGTTTAGGAAAGCTCGGCGAGCAGCCCTTTGATCTGCTGTTGCTCGATGTGAGCTTGCCCGATCGTAACGGGCTGGAGTTGCTGCGGGAAGTCCGGCGGCGCGATCCCGACCTGCCGGTAGTGCTGATTACGGCTTACGGCTCAATTGACATGGCGCGCGCGGCGTTCAAGGGCGGCGCTCTCGATTACATTACCAAGCCGTGGTCAAACGATGAGCTACTTGCGCAAGTGGCGCAGGCCGTGGAATCGCGGAAGCTCCGCGAAGAGAACGTTCAACTAAAGCGCGCGCTGAAGCAGCGTTCGAGTTTCCCGAACATTATCGGCAAGAGTGAAAAGATGCTGACGCTCTTCGATCTTGTGGCGCAGGTCGGCCCTTCGCGTTCGACAGTGCTGATCAGCGGGGAGAGCGGCACGGGCAAGGAATTGATCGCGAAAGCGATTCATTCCGCTTCGCCTCGCGCTGACAAAGCGTTTGTTCCGGTAAATACGGGCTCCATTCCTGTCGATCTGCTGGAATCGCAGCTGTTCGGCCACGTGAAGGGCGCGTTCACCAGCGCGGTTTCTTCCAAGAAGGGTCTCTTCGAAGTTGCGGATCAGGGCACGATTTTCTTCGACGAAATCGCCACCATCAGCCCGGAGACGCAGGCAAAGCTGCTTCGCGTAATTCAGGAACGCGAATTCATGCGACTGGGCGGCACGGAGCAATTGAAGGTCGATGTTCGGATCGTCGCGGCCTCGAATATCGAACTTCTGACACTTGTGCGGGAAGGCCGCTTCCGTGAGGATTTGTACCACCGCCTGAACGTGATCCACCTGACGCTTCCGCCACTGCGTGACCGTCGCGAAGATGTGCCGATGCTGCTGGCGCATTTCCTGGTGCGGTATTGCGAGGAAAATGCGAAGCCGATGCGGCAATTCACGCCCGCTGCGCTGAAATTGATGATGGATTACGACTGGCCCGGCAACGTTCGTGAGCTCGAAAACGTGGTCGAGAGAGCTGTGGTATTGTCTACAACCGATCGAGTAGATGCGGACCTGTTGCCGGAAAGTATTCGCAGCAAGGAAATTGTCCGCGGAGTCCGGTTGCAGTTGTCTGAATTTATGCCGCCTCTTCCGGGCGAACCGGGTGCGCGCACGGGTGCAGACCAATCACGGCCGTCTTTGTTCCAGATCATGGATGAAATTGAGCGCCGCATCATCATCGATATGCTGGATCGGACGGGGTGGAATCAGACCGAGGCTTCGGAACGATTTCTGATTCCGCTTTCGACCTTGAATCAAAAGATCAAACGGCTGGGAATTGATGTGCGTCGCAGAGCGCGCGGCGAGGAATCGTTCATCGCTTCCTCTGGAAAGTAGCCGGCGAAACGGATGATGACGCAGGCGGCTTATTGCCAGGAGCAATCATGCTAACGAAACGCGAATGGACGACCGCAACTGCGCTTTTTTTAGCGGCGCTGCTGATTGTGCTGCTGCCTTCGGGTGCGCGTTCGAGCGCAGCACCGACCGCCGCGCAATCCCAAGAACCCGTTCCTGCCTATCACACGCAACCACCAGCCGGCGCCCTGCCGGATACGATGGATCCCGCGCAATTGGAAAATCCAGTTGTCAAAAATGCCTATGCGCTCGCGGCAAAAGTAAAGAAAGTGTTGTACCAGGAGCCGTGCTATTGCCATTGTGACCGCGCGCACGGTCACGGCAGCTTGCTTGATTGCTTCACAAGCACCCACGGATCGATGTGTAACATCTGCATGG
>QHYO01000227.1 GCA_003224135.1 Acidobacteriota bacterium
CTTCTTCCGTCATTCCTTGCGCGACGTATTCTTCGGTTTTTCGGTCGAGGTGATCGCGCAACTCGTCGTCCAGTTCCTGGTCCGCCTGCGCCCAGCGAAACAACGACCGTAACCGTAGCGGAATCGTGTACAGCCAATGCCCCGGTCCCATTCTCTGACCTTCCTTACTCGTATCTGAGGGCGACCATCGGATCGACGCGAGTCGCACGCCGCGCGGGAACTGATACTGCGAAGATGGCACTGGCGGCTAGAATCAGGGCAGCCACGCCGAGTATCGTCGGGTCATAGCTCTTGACAGCATAAAGTTGGTGCCCGAGCAGGTGGCCCCCAGCTAGCGCGGCGGGAATGCCGATGGTCAGTCCCAAGCCGAGCTGGGCCAGCGCGGACCGCAGCATTAGGCCGAGCACATTCCTGCGGTCAGCGCCCAGCGCCATGCGAATGCCAATCTCGTTGGTGCGCCTTTCGACGGAAAAAGCTGTTACGCCGTAGACCCCGAGGCAAGCCAGGATGAGCGCGAGCGCACCGAACACCTCCGCAAGCCGCGCGATGAGCCGTTCTTGATTAAAGTTGCGCGCCACCTGCTCGCCAAAACTCATCATGTCGAGGACGATGAGATGCGGATCGACTTTGGCGATGGCTTTCCGAACGGCTGGTTCTAAATTCTCCGGTTTACCCGCCACGTGCATCTCGATGGCTCCAACCCATCCGCGAAGCACATCTGCTGGTCCGGTTTGGAGCAACGGCAGAAAGAACGTGGCATAGGCCGGTCCGCGCGTGTCCTGGTACTTCGCATCCTCTACAATTCCGACAATTTCATAGTCCCCGCTGTGACTTGCATCTCCCATCCCGAGGTGCTGCCCGATGGGGTCTTCATTCGGGAAGAACCTGCGCGCGAAGGTTTCATTGGTAACGGCAACGTGTGGAGCGGCAGGAGTGTCACGCTCATCGATGGCGCGCCCCCGCACCACGCGCGTGCCGATGGTCTCAAAATAATGAGGTCCCACACGATCCCACGAAGGCGCGGTCCAACGGTAGTCGGGCGGTTTTCCCTCAATGAACACGCGCTCGTTCGCGTTGTTTCCTCCCAACGGGCTGTACCATGACAGGCTGGCGTTTAAGACACCGGGTATCTGGGGGAGCACCTCCTCGAGCCGTTGATAAAGCCCCGGAAGCTTATCTGGCGTGTAGCCAGCCAATGACGGAGCGATATTGACGATCAGGCGGCCTTCGGTCACAAACCCGAAATGCTGCTCTTCTAGGTTACGCAGACTTTCAGTGACCAGACCCGCTCCAATCAAAAGCACAATCGAGAAGGCGACCTGCGCGATGACCAGAGTTTTCTGAAGCAGCGAGGAGTGATCGGTCGTGGAACGGCCTGTTCGTCGCAGTGCATCGATGGGATCAGACTGTGATGCCATCCAGGCTGGCGCGATCCCGAACAGGATGCCCGTAACCAGCGACAGCAGGATGGCGAATCCAAGTATCGGCACGGAAGGTCGTGCGTCGATTGGAATATAGTGGGCCCCCCGAAAGGCAAGTAGCAGGATGGCATGTGTCCCGGCATAAGCTACGTAGAGTCCCGCCGCCCCACCCGCAATCGCCAACAAAACACTTTCGGCCAGCATCTGCCGAATCAATCGGGTTCGCGGCGCGCCTAGGGCCAAACGGACGGCCGTCTGGGAACGGTTAGCGGACCCGCGGGCTAGCAACAAATTGGCAATATTCGCGCACGCAATTAGGAGCAGCAACGCGGAGAGAGTCACCAACAATCGCAGACCCAGTGCGTAGTCTGTCTGTATTCGCTCAACACCGCGGCCGCCTGGTGTCAAACGGATATGTTGTCGAGCTATGTCTTTCCAATCCCGCTCGGGGATGACTTCCCGGTGGCTGCCGAGCCATTCTTGCAATTCAACAGTAAGCCGAACCTGGACCGGCCCCGGGGCGACCTCCGGCCTCAGTCGTCCGATCAAATAAAGGCACTCGACCCCCGCGTTGTACATCCAACGATCCGGGTCGGCAGCGAGAGCGAGCCAATAATCCGGCGGATCACTGCCGAGCGTGTCGCCGTAGAATCCAGGCGGCGTCACGCCTGCAATCGTATAAGGAACGCCGTTGATATCAAATGTGGAGCCAACCACCGAGGAATCGAGCCCGAAGTGCTGTTGCCAGGTGTGATAGCTCATCACTGCCACCCGAGGCGCGCCTGATGAATCATCCAGCGGTGTGAGGAGCCGGCCGGCGAAAGCTTGAATCCGAAACATCGAGAAATAATTCCCGGAGACGAATTCGCCCTTGTGCGGCTCAGCAACGCTGGAAACTCCCAGGCGGCGAACGCTCAAATCTGCCAAGGAGGACCTGAATGCGGCGAGCTCGTCGAATTCAGGTGTGTGGTCGCGAAGATTCTCGTAAAGCGGATAAGAATACAGAACAAAACTGCCACCGTTTTGAGTTCCGACCATGACACATCGCTACGTGCAGCGGCTTCAGCATCACCGCGTCAATTAGAGTGAAGATCGCAGTGTTCGCTCCTATACCGAGCGCTAGGGTCACGAGAACCACCGTAGTGAACCCGGGGGATTTGTGCGCCGTGCGCAGGCCGAAGCGCAAATCCTGAATTAGGTCCTGAATCCAATTAACACGTCGCTCGTCGCGACATTTCTCTTTGGTCTGCTCGATACCACCCAGGTCGAGGCGCGCATGGCGGTGCGCTTCTTCTTGCGTCATCCCTTGCGCGACGTATTCCTCGGTTTTTCGTTCGAGGTGATCGCGCAGCTCGTCATCCACTTCCTGGTCCGCCTGCGCCCAGCGAAACAACGACCGTAACCGTAGCGGAATTGTGTACAGCCAATGCTCCGGTCGCATCTTCAACCTCCGCTTCGCGCCACGCGACGCTCACGCCTCTTTAAGCTTAATAACCCGCGAAATGGCGCTCGAAAGTCTGCCCCAGTTATCTGCTTCTTTTTCAAGCTGTCGCCGCCCGAGCCGTGTAAGCGAATAGTATTTCGCCCGCCGGCCAAACTCGGACGTTTTCCACTCGGCTGTAATCCAGCCCTCTTGTTCCAACTTGTGCAAAGCTGGGTAGAGCGATCCGTCGCTCACCTGCAACACGTC
>QHYO01000228.1 GCA_003224135.1 Acidobacteriota bacterium
CAAAGTCCTTTTTTTGTGCACGGGTCATCCGGAGAGAAGTGAGATGGCGGAAGGCCTTTTGCGAAGCATTGCTGGGGAGGCCATGATTCCAGTGAGCGCCGCGATTGAACCGGCCCCGCTCAGTCCGCTTGCCGTGGATGCAATGAAAGAAATCGGAATCGACATCTCCGGACAGCAGGTCAAAGACGTAAGAGGAGCCTTTCAGGATCGTTTTGCATACGCTGTCGGTTTGGGCGATCAATCAAAAGAGCGCTGCCCTGTTTTTCCCTTTGCATTCCGGATCTTTCGTTGGAGCCTGGAGGATCCAA
>QHYO01000229.1 GCA_003224135.1 Acidobacteriota bacterium
GCTCAAATGATTTTTGTTTTCTGCGGGAATTGTTGTGAGCTGACATCCTTCGCTCACCTGCCGTGATGTCGTGCGAGCCCGCAATCAGGTCAATCCGTGATTCCGGGTATGCGTTACACGAAATTGTATTTAGTCTATGTGTAAAGAAATTGCCAGAGGTGTAGCTTGCTCAAACAAATCGCGACGGTATTTCTCGTTTGCACTTCGCTTCTCGCACAAACAAATGGTCCAGAACGCAAGGTCGAAGGCAATGTAATTACCTCTCTGCACGATCCAAACGTAGGAATCGAATTGCCAAAGTCCGTGCAGTACGTCGGCGCGGACAGGTGGGTGCTCTACGACATAGCGGACTGCGAATTGCACGCATTTGTCGAAGCGGATGGGCAGAAGAACGTGCAGCGGCTCTATTGGGTGCAGTTTGAAGGTTACGTGCCGACAAAGCCGGAGCTAAAGCACACATATAATTCGCCGCGTCACGCAACGATGGGCGGGTTGGATTTTTACGTAGACACGTGGGTCCGGCGGAAGGATGC
>QHYO01000230.1 GCA_003224135.1 Acidobacteriota bacterium
TCTGAGCGAAAGAGGTCGCGCATTCAGCCGCTGGCCGGTCATCGAAAACGCTCTGATCGAGCGCGCAAAAAGTAAAATCACAATCCGCGTTCCAAACAGCCAGTGATGCGGCGGGCGGCCCAGACAGCTTTCAATGCTGGAATGTTGAGCGCGAACGCAGTGCACGCACTTCACAAAAACTTCACCAACTCGTCCATCGTTTGCTTCGCCTGTTCTTCCATGATCCAATGACCCGCGTCTTTCTCTACCACGACCGTCACGTCGGTGGCCACAAGTTTCATCTGTTGTCCCAGCGCGTCACCCAACGACTTATCTCCGCCAATCGATAATACCGGCATCGTCAACTTGGTCTGCGACAGTTTCTCAAAGTCCCTTGCGGCCTGCTGGAACGAGACAAAATATGCCCAACCGGCTTTCATGCGCCCGGGCCGGGAGTATGCCTCGACATACGCTTTCCGGTCGCCTTCGGGCAGCGACCGCGTCTTGTCGGCGGCCAGATCATTCCAAAAATAGGCGAAGTAAATTTGTTCACGTCCGTGCACCAGCGCCTCGGGCGTAGGCCCGTTAAAACGGAAATGCCAGATGTTTGGGTTGTTATAGATAGCTTCCCACCCGGGAACTCCGGGAAGAAACGCGTCCATCACCACCAATTTCTCCACTTCCGATGGAAACTGCGCGGCATACGCATAGGCGACCATCAGACCAATGTCGTGTCCAACTACTCTCGCCTTTTCAACGCCCAGCGAACGTGCCAACGCATGGATGCGAATCGCGGCAGTCTTCATGTCCAAGCCATCCGCTGGAATCGACGAATCGCCGATTCCCGGCAGGTCGGGCGCAATCACCATGAATTTTTCACCGAGCACCGGCAAAATCGGTGTCCACATCCGCGATGTTTCGGCGTATCCGTGAAGCAAGATCACTGTCGGCCCATGTCCACCTGTTGTGTAGTGAATTTTGACGCCTTCGACGTCAGCCGTGCGCGAAACAAATTGCTTGCCGCCTTGTTTGTCGTCGCCGGACGCGTACGCTGCTCCGGAATGTTCAACACAAACCAACATTAGGCAAAACGCGCCAATAGCACGAATCCTTCGAAGACTGTACGTCATGAGTTCTTCTCCCGTGAGTATGAATGCTGCCGAAACTCTAGCATCATTTCCACTCGCGGCACTCGCCCTTCTGCGGACTGCGGCAGTGCTTGACTCAAACTGGCAAAAGCGGGAAAAGTACTACGGAAGCGCTGGCCTCGCCAGAAACACAAAAATTCGCCGAACGTAGCGGATGCCAGAAATCGCTTCCAACAGGAGTGATGAGTGGGCGGACAAGGAATTGAACGTCGTGACGCACTTCGTTTCATCGGCATTGCTTCGGTAGCGGCCACTTTCCCGGGTTTCAGCCAGTGGGCCTTCGCCTGTTCTCACAGTTCGTTTGAATCATCGACCACCCAAGCTGCAGCGCAGCCATACAAGGCTCTTTTTTTCTCTCCCGAGTACTTTCGCCTGGTCGAGCATCTGGCCGAAATGATTATTCCCGCGGACGACACACCGGGCGCCAGGGAAGCTGGCGTGGCCGAATTCATCGACTTTATGTTGGCAAATCGCGTTCCGGTCAGCGCGCGATCCGAAGTACGATCCACGCAGGATTCGATTCGTCTCGGCGAAGACGCGCAAACGCGATTCCTTGCCGGGCTCGACTGGATCAACGCACGAAGCAAGTCGGAATTCGGACGTAAGTTTTTGGACTGCAATGCGGAGCAGCAGAAGGGCCTCCTTGAAGGACTCTCGTACAAAGCCAAGTACAAACCGGTTACAGAGACCGGACGCGACTTTTTTCAATTGATGCGCGATTACACTGTCGTCGGCTATTACACAACCAAAATTGGGCTGGAGAGTCTGGGGTATCCCGG
>QHYO01000022.1:0-311 GCA_003224135.1 Acidobacteriota bacterium
TGGACGTACATACTGCGTCACGTTGTAATCGTAGCGGCGAAACGAGCCTACGGCTTCTTCGGGACCAGCGATTTTCTTGCCATTGATCCAAATCTCGCCGCGGTAGTTGATGCCGTGAAACTGCATCCAGATCTGTTTGCCACTATCGGCGACAGGAATTTCAAATTCCTTGCGATACCACCATGGAACCGCGAAGGGACTGTTCGCGGGCATTTCCTCGTTCGCGAATTGCCCGCCGATTTTGTATTCGACGCCGGGGAAATTGCGGAGATTCATTCCGTAGTAGGGATCTTTGTAGACACCATTTTCGA
>QHYO01000022.1:489-799 GCA_003224135.1 Acidobacteriota bacterium
GATTTTCCGGTAGGCCAGTCATCTCGATTACTCCTGTATTGAATCGATTCAAAGAGATGCGCCTCGAATCGTCCGAGAAATCAGCAGCACTATTTTACTCATTGTCTGGGGCGCAAGGGCGAGGCCGTTCTGTCCTACTCGGATCATTTTGCGATATCAGAAGAAAAGGCTTCGAAATCTTGGAGGAGTTTCAGCCGTAAGTCGCTCTCTTTCCAGAGGGTTAGAGATTCTAGCCTCTCTTTTACAACTTTTTACAATCGTTTGCTCAGGCTTGACACACTTCCCTCGCAGGTCTTTATATTCGTTATTC
>QHYO01000231.1 GCA_003224135.1 Acidobacteriota bacterium
GGAAAGGATGCTGGGTCAGTTGGACAAGCGGGACCGGGCAATGCTGGTGCTGAAGGAAGTGGAAGGTTTCTCAGTGGAAGAAATCGCGGAATCCATGGGACTGAATGCGAATACAGTGAAGGTCCGGTTGTTCAGAGCCCGGCGGCGAATTATCGAATACAGCCGGCGCGAGAAAAAAGATTAGCGTAAAGGGAACCGGCACGAGGAGGTACTGAATCATGTGGATGCTGACAAAGCGAACCGGCAAACAATGCGAAGGTGTGCGCGATGCGTTGGAACGCAGCACAGAGCAGCGAGGGGCCCGAGGAATCGTTGCGCTTGGGACTTTGCTGGCGCGGCTGCCGGAACGCGGGCGCAAACACGTGAGTGAGTGCAGCGATTGCCGAACGTTTGCGGAGGAACTGCTCGAAGTACGCGGAATGTTTGAAAGCGAAGAGAATGGAGCAAGGCCGGGGCCTTATTTTCTGGCTCGTGTAATGGCGGCGATAGCGGACCGCGAAATGGAATTGGAAAAGAGCGCGCAGACCTGGGCCGCTGTACCGCGGCTGGCATACCGGTTTTCGGTGCTGGTGTCGCTCACGCTCTTGATTACGGGGAGTTGGCTCTATCAGCGGCCGGCGCACACCATCACCGTCGCCGGCGTGAGCGCCGAGCAGAGTTCGGAAGGTCTAGTCGAAGGTGGCGGAACAACCATGCAGGATGATTTCCTGCTCAACACGGCGGGCCGATAGCAATGACAGAACCGAATATCCGGCAAAAGGCAACTCTTTGGCTTGCGACCGTGTTCGTTCTCGGAGCGGCGCTCGGCGGGGTACTGGGTTATGCATTTGCTCATCGCAGCTACGCCGCTGAACCATCTGTTATGACAGCGGAAGCCAGACGCGCTCAGAAGCGAGAGCAGCTTAAGCGCGACGTGGGCTTGACTCCTGACCAGCAGAAGCAGGTGGCGGCAATTCTCGATCAGGCACAGGTGGAGTACAAAGTCGTGCACGACGTAATGGAACCGCAGATCGACGCCATCCGGCAGAAGAACAGGGATAAAATTCGAGCGCTGATGACGCCAGAACAGAAGCCGAAGCTTGAAGAGTTTCTGCGTAAGCTCGACGACGAACGCAAACGCAACAGCCAGTAAGACCTCACTACAAAATTCTGCAGGGGCGATCAGGCACTCACACACAAAGCCTAGAAGGGAATGTCTTCGTCTGAAATTTCGGGGCCGGAAGTGGTGCTGCCACCGAAGTCGTCAGCGGGTGCCGATTGATCATGCTCTTCCGTGCGTGAGCCACCGCCTCCGGAACCGCTCCCGCCGCCATCGCCGCGGCCGCCGAGCATGCGGAAATTGCTGGCGACGACTTCAAAGCTGGTCCGTTTCTGGCCTTCCTTGTCTTGCCATTCGCGAGACTGAATCCGTCCTTCGATAAAAACCAGCGAGCCTTTTTTGAGGTATTGCTGCGCGATCTCCGCCTGTTTGCCCCACACAACAATCTTGTGCCACTCCGTGCGCTTCTGGCGATCTCCGGCTTTGTCTTTGTAGGTTTCATCGGTAGCGACGCTGAAATTAGCCACAGCCTGGCCACCACCGGTGTAACGCGTCTCCGGATCACGGCCAAGACGCCCGACGAGGATGACTTTGTTTACGGACATGAGCACTCTCCCTGAATTCGTGACGATAGCATGCTGAATACAAAAAGTGAAATTGGTGAGGGAAAGTGGTTAGGGACAGTGAAGCTCACAAAACACGTCGGGCCTCATTCAAATTGTTTTCGAAAGGCGGCAAACTGGGATTTGAGGTCCGCGATTTGATCGCGAAGTTGCGCGATCTCCTCGGCGAGGGATTCCAGGCGACCGCCGGATAAGGATTCCGGTGGTGGCAGAGGTTCGCGTGAAGCAGCCGTGGAGTTTGCAGGTGCCGGAGGCGCCGTCGGCTCCGAATCGCCGAGAAGATGCGCATAGCGAGCTTCTTTCGTGCCGGGTTGACGGGGCAGCAGGGTCACAAGCGGAGGTTCGCGCTTCGCAAGGCGCTCTAGTGCGGAATGCACGCTTTCCAGATCTTCGAAGGGGTGCATGCGCGAGGCGCGAGTTCTGAGTTCTCCCGGTGTTTGCGGTCCACGTAAAAGTAGTTCACATATTATGGGAATTTCCGGGCGATAAAAATTGAATGCGTCCTGAAGGCGATGCTCGAATTTGGTCACGCGGCTGTCGCTCGCGCTAACCGAACGTACAAGAGATTGCGATTCCAGGTGATTCAGCGCTTTGCGGACCTCATATTCCTCGAGGTGCAAAACTGGATCGCGGTTCGACTTCTGGTTGCACGCGTTGGTGAGAGCGTTCAGCGAGAGCGGATAATACTCCGGCGTGGTGATTTCTTTTTCGATGAGCGACCCGAGAACGCGTGCTTCGATGGGCGTGAGAGTGACCTGCATGCCTTCAATTCTACCGAAAGGAGAATTTAACGAAAGGCGAAGTTGCGCGGCAGATTGCGCGTTCGCAACACACGCGCCGAACAATTCCGAACAGAGCCTGTACCTCTGGACAGGGTGATGCATTGGGGGAGTACTTTCTTGCGCGGTCTGGAGCCAAACCTCGCGACGTGGCCTAGTGACTATGGTCAAAATCAATAGAACCCGCTGCAGGGAATTTCAAACCGAGCGAATGCGGGCGGGCGAGGGAGTCCCCGTGAAAACAATCTCGAAATTATTTGCGGCGACGGTATTGGTTCTTTCCTTTGCGAGCATGCAGGCGGCGGCGCAAGGCCCAGCAGGCGCGGGTGCAGGAGCTGCGGCTGGCGGTGGCACGTCTTCTCGCTCCTACAATCCGATGAAGTGGATCGGGAAGAAGGACGCCAAGCCAAGAGGAGACGCACCGTTTGCAAACGACGAAGTGGAAAAGCGTCTTGAAGCGAAATTGCGAGCGATGCAGGTGCTGAGCGAGACTGCAACGCTGAAGGAATCGTGCGTGAATTTTGTGCAGCGCGTGGATTGCCTTGCGGTGCTGCATGCGAGCCACAATGTGGGCTTGAATTTTGAGTGCCTGAAATCGAATGTGACTGGCGTGCGGGTCGGAACGGATACCAGTTCGTGCCGGATGCCTGCGGGCGATAAGCCCTTGAGTCTTGCGAAGACGATTAAGCTATTGAAGCCTGACGCCGATGCAAAGGGAGCGGCGAAGGATGCGGAGACGGTTGCAAAACAGGAGCTGGCAGAGGCGGGCGTCTAGCTTCGAAAAGGATAGAAATCGCGGTTTTCGGCGGTCTCAAAGTCATGGAGAGGTAGAAGCCTTTTATTATCAAGCAATTGCCAGGAAAACAGACAAAAAGGCGGTTAACTGCTTTTATGGTGAAAGCTCAGGGGCTTTGAGGCGATGAATGCGAAAATCAGGCTGCAGTAGCCGCTACTCCGAGTTCTTTCAGCTTTGCACGGGCGCGGCGTTCTTCCTCAGTGCCCGGATATCGCTTGACGACTTCGCGTAGTTCTTTTACGCCCGGTGTTTTTTGGCCCATCTCGATCAGCGCCATGCCTTTTTTGAGGCGAGCTGGAGCGAGTTTAAAGCTCTTCGGATAATTGGTCAAAACTTCACCGAGATAGAACTGGGCGTTTGAGGCCAGGTCGGTGTCGCCGTAATACTTCAAGTAATCCTGGAACTCAGAGCGGGCAAGATCGTACTTGCCGCTGGTGATGTCGCGGAGGCCGTTGGAATAAAGCGTATCCGCGCTGGGCGCGGAGCCCGCTGGGGAGCCCGCAGGCGATCCAGTAGGCTGCATATTTGCGCCGCCCGGAGCCGAAGCCGGTGCCGCCCCTGGGGGCACGGCGCCGCCAGAAATTTTAGCGTCGACGCTTTGAACGGTATTTTGCAGATCGACGAGCTGCTGATTTAATTTGCCGAGGCGGGATTTAATTTCCTCGAGATTGTCAGAGAGTCCTTGCACCTGAGTGGACATGGTGTCGAGACGCGCGCCGGAATTTGCTTGCACATCCTGAACGGATTTCTGCAGGCCGCTCATGGTTCCGTTGAGCTTGCCAACGGTGTCGTTGGATTGCTCGATGAGCGTGCGCATGACGGTGTGGTCCTGGGTGACCTGGGTGGCGATGTCTTTTTGGCCTTGGAGAAGCGAAGTGACGTCGCGTTGAAGCTCAATAATTTCGCGGGCGACGGCTGCTGCGGGACGCGGACCGATGAGGCTGCCGCAAATCGCGCCCACGACCAGAGCGGCGCCGAATCCAGCGAGATTGCGATAACGCATGAAAACTCCTCCTCCTCAGTAACCTTGCCTAGCTGGGCCTGGCCGGATGAGCCGGACGCAGTGCGTGCATGAAGGCTGTCATTTAACTTTAGCGGGAGAATCGCGCAGGAGCAAGAGGCTGTCCGCAGCAGTCGGCCATACGTCAGATTCGCCGCATGGCCTGCGAAAAGTCGGGAAGCGCGATCATTTCGTACCTATTGCGCCGAAAAGCGATCCACCAACAACTTTCCTTATCCGTCCACTCCTGCCTAGCCCCTTCCAAGTTCCTTGACAAGCTGCTAACGGGGCCTTAGTGTTCTCTCACGACTTCTAACGATTCTTAATATCAGGTGTATCTGTCGGTTAGCGGCAGCACCACCAGGAGGATAGCTATGTGGCGATTTGTCTCGCTCCTCGCAATTCTAATCGCATCACCCGCAATCAACTGGTGTGACACAGTTCAGTTTACAGTTGCTCCGGCGAATATAGGAACGCCCATCCAGGGACCAGTGGACTTTGACCTTTTCTCCTCTGGCCTCAATGGCACTGTGCTCGCGGGTCAAAGTCTTTCGTTGGATTTGCTGCTCGATAACGACGTGCTCGCAAGATTATTTCTGATAGACCCAGGCACGTTCGGGATAGGGCTCGATATTCATACGAACGCAGGAGTATTTCCGGGATTTGCGGGGCCTACCACGGGATATCTTCTGGACGCCAATGGTAACCAGTTCGGCGGCACTCAGGTTGCTGGGAGAGCCGCCGGTGATGATGGGACATTTGGCATGGGACTGGTTTCGTTTACCTTAGGCAATTTAGGAGGAGCACAAGCCATTGACATCAGCGGCGTGCACTTCGACACCTCATTGCCCACCAATGGATTTGTGATCACGGACGCTCAGCTTCGCTTCAGTTTTAATACTGCCACTGACAGGGCTGAATTCGGAACCGCGCAACAGTTGCCAGAACCGTCGACGAAGGGGCTAACCCTCGCTGGCGCGCTGGTGATCGCCCTTACAGCCTGGCGCAGTCGTCGCAAACAGCTCGTGCTGTAGTCTCATCTCTGCTCTTTTCCACAGCTGACAGAAGAGTTTCACGCACACACGTCCGACGTGTCCAAGATAACCGTCGATGCAGGAATCTATTTGCTGTGCCATTTGTGTCAGGGAGTTTTGGACGACCAACCGTGACCGGTGACCATTGCAGTTTATGAAGTAACCGCGGATTGATAAGGACAAAGGGTGGCCTTCGATAGGATCAAAGGCCACCCCGAATTACGTTGTTTGGAGTTACCGTGTGCCGATTACTTCGCCATGACGAAGTGACCGCGGCGGTTTTGCTGCCAGCAGCTTTCGTTGCTTTCCATGCAGAACGGCTTTTCTTTTCCGTAGCTGACGGTGCTGACACGGTCGGCGCCTATGCCGAGCGAGACGAGATACTGTTTGACGGCTGCCGCGCGGCGATCGCCTAGAGCGAGGTTGTATTCTGTCGAGCCGCGTTCGTCGCAGTGACCTTCCACGACGACCTTGACCTGCGGATAATTGCGCAAGAAATCGGCGGACTTGGCCAAAGCAGCGCGAGCATCGGAGCGGATGTCAGCTTTATCGAGGTCGAAGTAAGCGTTTCAGCGGGAGGTGCTGCGACAGTGACTCGCACAGTCGAATCCGCGGAACCGCCGGGGCCGCTGGCGGTGATGGTGTAAGTGGTGGAGTCAGAGGGGGTGACTTTGGTTGAGCCCTCCGGCGCCACGGCCCCAACTTCCGGCGCGATCGTCAGCTGAGTGGCATTGGTTGAGGACCAGCTCAGCGTGACGGCGTCACCCTTATTGATAGAAGTGGGATTCGCCTGGAGCGTGACGGTCGGACGCGCGGCGGGTGGTTCCGATGTAGGCGCAGTTCCAGTAATGACAGGTTTCTTGCTGCAGCCCACGGTCAGGGCAGCGGCGGCAAAAGCAACCAGGAGACAAGCGCGATAAAACGGTCGGGCAACCTCAGTCATGCTAAGTATCCTCCTCGACGAAGTAAATTCCGATTGGGTTCTCTTTTTTTGGAGCGGGAACATGGTACCACTACTGAAGTGCGGATGAAATGTCGTGTCACGATATATTTCCTATCGCGCATAAGATCAACAGTCACTTCTAACGCTCGGACCAGTTCGGCGATTCATTGTGGCCAGCGGTAGTCAGTTGGCGGGCCTGCGTGCCGTCGGCAAGCATGGTGGCGGCCGTCAGGCGCCCAACTGGGGCGTTCGTTGCGTCCAGTGTCGCGCGTCAATTCAATAATCTGCCGGCTGGAGACATCCATTATGTAGATGTCGTAGTTATTGTTGGGCCTGCGCCAACTGAAGGCGAGGAGCTGTCCATTGGGGGCCCAGGAGGGATCGATGAGGTAGCCCTTGTCAGGCAGATCGAGATTCGTGGCGTTAGTGCCGTCGGAGTTCATCAGATACAGCTTGGGAACACCGGTGCGATCGCTGACGAAGGCGATGGACTGTCCAGTCTTTGGATTCCAGGCTGGGGAAGTGCTGGCACCATTAGCGAAGGAAAGACGCTTGAGATCTCCGCCGCTGGCGTTGATGGAATAGAGTTCGGGATTGCCGCCCATAGAAGATGAGAAAACAATTTTGGAGCCATCGGGGGACCAGGACGGAGCGCTGTTGGTACCTTTGAAGCGCGGGAAGCTGACCACTCTGCCAGCGTCGACGGAATAGAGGCAGATTTGCGGGCTGGCCGGTCCAGTGTTGCCTTTGGAATAGCAGGTGAAGGCGATGCGGGAAGAATCGGGCGCCCAACGTGGAGTGAGGGATATGGAGCGAAGAGAAGTGAGGGGATGTTGATTGGCACCGTCGTAATCCATCGCCCAGATTTCTTTTGTGCCCGTACGGGAGCTGACGAAAGCGATTTGAGTGGAGGAGATGCCGGGCAGTCCGCCGGAGAGCCGCATGATGATTTCGTCGGCGAATTGATGGGCGAACTTGCGAACTTGCGGGTCGGTGGGTGCGCCACGATAAATTTTTGCAATCACGGCCTGCGCCGTGGGATTGGTGACATCGTAAAACCAGGCCTGGATCGCTACTTCGCTGGCCGATTCAACGAGATTGCCGAAAGCGACGTAATGAGAGTTGACGGGCGGATCGGACCACGCAACGTAGCGAAGTTCAGAAGGAACCGATGGCTGTGATTGCGGATAGAAGCTGGGACTGACGACGTCAAGGATGCCGCTGAAGCCGAGGTCGTCGCGAACGACTTGCGTGAACTGGCTGGAATGAGTTTTGGCGGCGTCAGCCTTCGGCGCGAAATCAGCGACGGCGACACGAGGTTTTTCGACGCCAAGGCCGGTGCCCGTGCGGAACCAATCCTGCTGTTGCGCCCGCGCGATATTTGCAGCCGCGAAAAGGCAAACGAACAGAAGTGCAGGCAAACTACTGCATCGCAGGCGCAGAAACACTATTTCCTCCGTGGAACTTAAGGTTGGACGGCTGGGTGGGCGTTGATTGTTTCATCTTGTCATGCTCAGGTCAAAATCGAAAATCACTCTGACGTTCGAACCGGGATAGTCCGATGGCAGGGCAGGCATGGGGTTCGACGACATAATCGCGCGAAGACCGGAATTGTCCATGGAGAGATTTCCGCTGGTTTGCGAGACTCGGACGTCCTTTACCGTGCCATCCTTGGCGATCGTGAACTCAACTACAGCGTGCGCGGTGTGGGCAGTGCGAACGCTGGGATCGATTGTATTCTGCAACCAGTTGCCCTGAATACGGCGCTTCACAGACTCGATGTACCAACCATAACGGGAAGCGAAGTCGCCGCCCCCTTCGGACTTAATCGCAACACCCTGGCTTGTGGAGGAACCGGGAGTGCTGCCGGCGCCCGTCGTCACGTTCGGCGCGCCTAGATTGCGGCCGGGAACGGCGTTCTCTGGATTGGGGATCTTCGGTTCAAAGGCTTTGTTTTGGCGTGGGGGAGGCGGGGGTTTCTTATTAAGCTTTTCAAGGGTCTTGAAATCAGGCACGTTTTTCAGGTCTGGAGGAACGATTTCTTCTTTTTTGGGCTGTGGCGGCTCGGGCTTGACGTCGTTTTTCCAAAGGCTCTTGGAAGGATCCACGACATTGCTCTCATTGAGAGAGGGAGTCTTCGGCATCGGCAGGCCGGAATTTCCGACGAGCGTCACTTTCGTGCTCTCGTTTCCGCCTCCCGGGCCAGCCCAGCGATTGCCCTGCCAGTGGAAGTAAGCGGAGAGAGCCAACACAAGGATCAATGCGGCGTGAAGAATCCCTGAAACCGTTAGATACGGTTTGAAACTGAGCTCCGAGTTGGCGACTGCCGTGTACATGCTCTACTGTGCGCGACTGCGTTCCGTCAGCGGCTGAGTGACGATGCTGATGTTGTTGATGCCTGCCTGACGGAGTGTGTCGATGACAGAAGCGAAAATACCGAAGGGAACCGTCTCATCGCAGCGAAGATAAACTGCATCCTGCGGCTTCTTGAGCTGCGATTGAACTTTGCTGCCCAGTTCATGAATGTTGATGGCGTCATTGCCGAGGTACACCCTCTGAGCTTTGTCGACGGTGATCACCAAACGCTGCTCAGTGATTTCGTGCACTGTTTTGGTCTTTGGGACGTCGACTTCGATGCCGGATTGAAGAATCGGGGCAGTGATCATGAAGATGATGAGGAGCACGAGGACGACGTCGATGAACGGGATCATATTGATCTCGGAAAGCGACGTTTGTGTTTGTTTTGAGAGTTGCGGCATATGTTTCTCTATGGCCTGCTTGGTGGCCGCGAAATCTAGCTGAACGTCTTTTCTATCTGAGCGGTGACTTCGAGCGCGAACGTGTCCAGGCGCTGCGCGAGGTCACGGATATCGCCCAGAAAATTATTGTAAAAGATGACGGCGGGGATGGCGGTAAAAAGTCCCGCGGCGGTGGTAACCAGGGCTTCGGAGATGCCTGGCGCGACGGCACGAAGGCTTGCGGAGCCAGCGGTTCCGAGCCCGGAGAAGGCGTCGATGATGCCCCATACCGTGCCGAAGAGACCGATAAAGGGAGTGACGGAGCCGGTGGTGGCGAGCCAAGTCATGCCTTTTTCGACGCGGCGAACTTCTTCGGCGGATGCAAGCTGCATGTTCACGGTTACGGCAGCGAGGCTTTTCAGCCTTGGAGGCTCCGGATTTCCCGGATGAGTGCCCACCTGAAATTGGAGTTCGCGATAACCAGCGGCGTAGACGTTGGCGAACGGGGAACCGGCAGCGGCGAGCGCTTGCGGATTGGCAACGCCGCGCGTTGCGCGGTAGATACGGAGGAACTGATCGCTCTGACGGCGGAGGCGGCCAAACAGGCTGAGTTTTTGAAGAATCATCCCCCAGGAGATGACGGAAAAGAAAAGAAGCAAAGCCAAGACGCCGCGGGCTACCCAACCGGTTTGTTCAAGAATGCTGCCGAGGTCGGCGGCGAAGGCTGCAATCAAGAGAAAAGAAATGATGACTCCTCAGTTTGAGTAAATTTGCTGGACTTTAGCAACCTAGCATACGAGGAAAGTGGAATCAACGAATGGTGCGGAGAAATGAGCGGAAGATACACAGTTTGAACGGACCCAGAGAAGGAAAAAAGCGACGATGATCGCGGAGGGAGAGGCCCCTCGCGGATCGGGGGCAAGCATTAGAACGCCGGGAAGTTTGGATGAAGGATGCATGCTAGAATCGAAGAAGAATGGGAAATAGCTTCGATATTCGGGTGGAAGCGCTGGCAAATCCGGCTGCGAGCGTGGCAAAAGCGCCAGCTGCCGCCGCGCAAGATGCTGCGCGAGGGACATTCTTTCTGGAAACGTTTGGTTGCCAGATGAACGAGCACGACTCGGAGAAAGTGGCCGGGTTGCTGATGGCGCGCGGCTATCAGCAGGTGGAGACCCCGGAAGCGGCGGGCCTGATCCTATACAACACATGCAGCATCCGGGAAAAGGCGGCACAGAAGGTTTTTTCACGCTTGGGTGAATATCGCGGACTAAAGGGCGACGGCAAGAGGATTGCACTATTGGGTTGCGTGGCGCAGCAAGAGGGCGAGGATATTTTTTCACGCGCACCGTGGGTCAGCCTGGTGTGCGGCTCCGCGAGCTACAGGAAGTTGCCGGAGTTGCTGGCGAAGGTTGAGGCCGGGGAACAACGCGTGACTGGGCTGGACAACGATACGGACGAGACGTTTGAGACGGAAATGACGCGGCGGGATAACCCGTGGCGTGCCTACTTGACGATCATCGAAGGATGCGACAAGGCGTGCGCATATTGCGTGGTGCCGTTTACACGTGGGCCGGAGCGCAGCCGGGACAGTGCGCGAATTCTGCAAGAACTGAAACAGCTGGCCGATTTTGGGTACACCGAAGTGCAATTTCTGGGGCAGACGGTCAATTCATATGCCGATCCGTCGCCGAGGAAGATGCGTTTTAGTGAGTTGCTGGCCGAAGCGGCACAGGTGCCCGGCATACGGAGGGTAAGGTTTACGACATCGCATCCGCGGGATTTTACGCTGGACATTATTGAGGCGATGGATGCGGAACCGGCGATCTGCAATCACGTTCATTTGCCGGTGCAGTCGGGTTCGACGCGGGTGCTGCGCGCGATGGAGCGAACTTACTCGCGAAGCGAGTACCTGGAAAAGATCGCGATGATCCGGGGAGCAAAGCGGCGGACGGCGATCTGGCGAAACCGAGGCGGACTTCTGCGAGACGCTAGCCCTGTTGGATGAAGTGAAGTATGACGGCGTGTTTTCGTTCAAATATTCGCCGCGGCCAAATACGGCTGCTTCGTCGATGCCGGACGCCATTCGGGAAGAGGACAAGAGCAGGCGTCTGGCATTGCTGCAGGAAAAGCAGCGACTGATTCAGGCCGAAACACTGCAGTCGTTCGCGGGCGAGATTTTTGAAGTGCACGTGGATGGCAAATCGAAAAAAGAAAACTCATGGTACGGGCATAGCTCGTGTAACCGGGTGATCAGCTTAAACTCGATAAAGGCGGACCTGTTGGGCCAATACGTGCAAGCACGCGTGACCGGATGCACGCCGAACAGCCTGCTCGGAGAAGATATTTTGTAACAGGGTTCAGGGTTTGTGCTTATAAGCCATTCAATAAACCAGTGGTACTTGTAAAACCCCTGAGCTGATGAAAATGCGTATTGTGTCGGTCCTTACCGGATGATAGAAGAGCAGCAGCAGGAGGGCGCGATGGAACTGGAGATGAAAATCCGTGGCCTGATGATGGACCCGGTGACCAACATGCCGATCGTCGTCCTGAAGGATGTACAGGGCAATGCCATCCTGCCGATCTGGGTCGGCGTGTACGAAGCCAACGCCATTGCGCTTGAAATTGAAAAGGTGCAGACGCCGCGTCCCATGACGCACGACCTGCTGAAGAACGTTTTTCTGGGGCTGGATGTTCGCGTGGACAAGATCGTCGTGAACGAGTTGAAGGACGACACGTTCTACGCGCTGATTTGGGTGGAACGTGCGGTTGAGATGATGACGATCGATTCGCGGCCGAGCGATGCGCTGGCATTGGCGTTGCGAATGGATTGCCCGATTTTTGTGGACGAGCAGGTGCTGAAGAGTTCGAAAGTATCCAGCGCGCTGACGGAGCGGACGACAAACGAACAGTTGCGGAATTGGCTGGAAGGATTGTCGGACGAGGATTTGGGAAGATATAAGATGTAAGGCTTGAAGTGGATACAGACCCGGACGACGGGGTAAACCCGCCGCTATAACGGCTGCACTTCCATCAAGTGGCGGACCTTGCGGCGCCACACTACCAGCAGGACAATTCCAATCAAAATTAGGGCCAGGCTGAGGCCGATCCAGAGGCCGAGTGCGCCCCAGCCGCGGCGGAAGCAGAGCCAGGCTCCGAGCGGCAGGCCGATGATCCAATACGCGGTGAAATGGCAGAGCATGGGAGTGCGCGTGTCGCCTGCACCGCGCAGAGCGCCCGTCGCGACGCTTTGGATTCCATCAAACAATTGAAACGCAGCGCCCGCGGCGAGGAGCGCTGCAGTGCTTCGGATGACCAGTTCGTCGGCAGTGTAGATGCGAGCAATCCATCGCGGCACGCTCACCAGGACGATCCCGGCCAGCGTCATGAAGGCAGCGCCGACGAAGATTGCCGTGCCTCCAGCTGCGCTGGCACCACGTGGATCGCGTCTGCCAAGGGCTTGACCGACACGCACGGCCGCTGCAGATGCAATGCCGAGCGGCACCATGTATGTGAAAGCGACGGTGTTCAAGGCGATCTGGTGCGTCGCGAGCGGGATAGCTCCGAGGCGTGCGATCAAAGCGGTAACCGTGGCAAAGACGCCGCTCTCGAGAGTGAACTGCATCGCGGCCGGAATTCCGAGCGCGATCAATTGCTTGATGCGGCGGAGATCGATGTCGACGGGAGTCTTAAGCAATTCGGTGCGATGCTTGCGGTCGTACCAAAATAAATATGCGATCAACACCCCCGCCATATATACGCGAGCAATTGCCGTGGACCAGCCGGACCCGACAGTGCCCATCGCGGGCGCTCCCCACTTGCCGTAGATCAAAATCCAATTGAAGACAGCGTTGATGATGTTCGCTGTGACAAGCGCGAATGCGACGGGACGAACCATGTTCATCGCTTGCAGACAGCGACGAACGGCGAAGTAAAGCAAGAGAGGGAACAGTCCAACGGTGAGAGCTTTGGTGTAGGGAATTGTCTGAGAGAGCACGCTTGCGTCGACACGAATCGCGGTGAGGAATCGCTCCATCAGCCAGACAGGTGCCGCGAGAAAAGGCGTTAGGGCGATGCTGAGATAAACGCCGTTGATGAGTGAACGGTGGCAATCTTCGCGCTTGCCTGCGCCGAAGGCCTGTGCGACGAGGGTATCGAGTCCAAGAAGGAGGCCTTCGCCAAAAAGCGCCAGCACCATGAAGATACCGGAGCCAAGGCTGACGGCACCCATGGCGACGGCACTATTGGGGAGGCGGCCGACCATCATGGTGTCGACGATGGTCATGCTCATCCAGCCGAGTTCAGCGAGGACCAGAGGAAGGGCGAGCCGGAGCGTGGGGCGCACTTCTGTGCGCAGAGTTTGTAGGTAGGATTTCACGATTTTCCAGGAAGCAGTTTACGGGGCGTGATGGTTGTGGAGCAAATTGCGGTGACGGAAACGCTGCGAACTTGTTTGTTAGTGGAGAAGCCGGGCGAAGAGACCGCTTGCGATTGTTGCGGATACGGCGTTGATATCCGAAGCGAGTGAACGATCCCCGGTGACTTTCACGGATTTTGCGCGCACGGCGTCGTAGGCCTGCTTTGCGAGCGTTCCTGTCTGAAGCGGAACGAGCAAGTCGATGCCCTGGCAAGCGCAAAGAAGCTCGATGGCGAGAATGTTTTGGAGATTGCGCAGCATTCTTTCGAGACGGCGGGCGCCACTCATGCCCATGGAGACGTAATCTTCCTGATTACCGCTGGTGGAGATGGAATCGACGGAGTGCGGCGTTGCAAGAGCCTTATTCTCGCTGGCGAGAGCGGCGGCGGTGACCTGGGCGATCATGAACCCGGAATTGAGGCCGGGCTCTGGCGTGAGAAATGCCGGCAAGAGACTGGTGAGCGGGTTGGTCATCTGCTCGATGCGGCGTTCGGAAATTCCGCCGAGTGTCGCGATGGCGATCGCTACCTGATCGGCGGCCATTGCCAGGGGCTGCCCGTGAAAATTTCCGCCACTGATGATGTCGCCTTCTCCCTCTTGACCATCGCCGCGGACAAAGACGAGGGGATTGTCAGTGGCGCTGTTGAGCTCAACTTGCGTCATGACGCGGGCCTGAGAAAAGGAGTCGCGCACCGCGCCGTGGACTTGCGGCGTGCAGCGGAGGCTGTAGGCATCCTGCACGCGGGAATCTTTTTCCGCCGCGCGATGCGATTCGCGAATTTCGCTGCCTTCGTTCAGATGGGCGAGATTTCTGGCGGTGCGACCTGCGCCGGGGTAGGCGCGTGCGTGCATGATGCGCGAATCGAAAGCGCCGGGACTGCCGCGAAGCGCGTCGAGGGAAAGGGCTGCAGCGACGTCAGCGGTGTCCGCGAGTGCGTCGGCATGACGTAATGCCAGGCTGAGCAAGGCGAGCATGCCTTGTGTGCCGTTCAGGAGGGAGAGGCCTTCCTTGGCGTCAAGGGTGACGGGCGGGATTTGCGCGCGCTGCAGCGCGACGTGGCCAGGCAAGATTTCTTGTTGGAATTCGGCTTGGCCTTCTCCGATGACAACTTGCGCGAGATGAGCAAGCGGCGCGAGATCGCCCGAAGCGCCCACGGAACCCTGCGACGGAATCACCGGATGAATTCCGGCGTTGAGCATCGTGCAAAGTGTTTCTACCGTGCCTGGCCGCACGCCGCTGAGTCCTTTTGCAAGAGCATTCGCACGAAGAAGCATGATGGCGCGAGTTTCGGCTTTGCTGAGAGGTTCGCCAACTCCGCAGGCGTGTGAGCGAACCAGATTTACCTGGAGCTGGCGAACCTGTTCCGTGGAGATGCGAACGCTGGCAAGTTTGCCGAAACCTGTGTTGATGCCGTAAGCAGTCTTTCCGGAGGCTACCAGTCGATCGACCACAGCGCGCGAGGCGTTCATGCGTTCAGCTGCGACAGGAGAGAGTGAAACCTTTTCATCCTGCAGGGCGACAGAGTACAACTGATCGAAAGTGAGATCGTTTCCGTTCAACTCAATTGTTGCTGGACCGGTGGGCGTCATGCCGAGCGGCTCCCGTCAGGCGATTCCGGGACGAGCGAGCGGAATTTATTGCGATATTTTTGCGGCAATAGTTTTGGTTTTCCGTCTTTTCCGCAAATCACGTGGGTTGTGGCCCCGGAAGCGAGCAAGTAATCGTCAGTATCGCGCAAAAGCTGGTAGGAATATTTCACCACGCGATTTCCGGCCTGCGAGATGCGGGTTCGCACGCGGAGGAGCTCGTCGTAGCGAGCAGGGTGAATATAACGACAGCTCGCTTCCGCAACGACGATATAGCAATCGTCTTCAGCTTCCATGAGTTTGTATTCGAATCCCAGCGCGCGCATCAGCTCGACGCGGCCAATTTCAAACCAGATCAGATAATTCGCGTGATAGACGACGCCCATCTGATCAGTTTCAGCGTAGCGGACGCGCACCGGTGCATCGTGATATTCCTTTGTCGGGTCAGAGGTCATTCGCCCTTCCAGACGGGCTTTCGTTTTTCGAGAAATGATGCAACGCCTTCCTTGAAGTCCGGCGTGAGCCGCATCCTTGCGTTTTCAAGGACCGCGCGTTCAAGGTCCGCATCAATGCTTGCCGATTCGGCGCAAACCAAAAGGCGCTTCGCGCGAGTGAGACTGCTTGGACTCACGGCGGAAATTTGTTCGGCCAATTCTTCAGCGCGCGCCATCAGCCGTCCGGGTTCGACGATTTCAGAGACGAGCCCAAGCTGTTTCGCCTCCGTTGCGGCAATGAGACGACCTGTCAACAAAAGATCGCGGGCGCGCTTGTCGCCGATCTGTCGCGTCAAAAACACGGAAACGATGGCGGGAAGAAAGCCGATTTTTACTTCTGTGTAGCCAAGCTTGGCCTCGGGGACGGCCAGCGTGAAGTCACAAAGTGTCGCGATTCCGCAGCCGCCGGCGAGTGCGTGGCCGTTCACAGCAGCGATCGTGGGCCTCGGATAGCTCCAAACGCGGCGAAAAAGTCTCGCCATGCGGCGGGAATCTTCCTGGTTTTCCTGTGGCGACTGCTGGGCCATGGCGGCGAGAGTTTCCAGATCCATGCCTGCGCAGAAGGCCGGTCCAGCGCCGGTGATGATCACGACGCGGACATGTTTTTTCTCGATTTCGTCGAGAGCCGTTTGCAGCTCGGCGATCATCATGGTGGAAATGGCGTTACGTTTTTCAGGGCGATTGAAGGTGATGGTCGCAGTTTCGCTCGTATAGTCCAGCAGGAGTGTGGAATACATATTTTTGATCCTCCTTC
>QHYO01000232.1:0-2533 GCA_003224135.1 Acidobacteriota bacterium
TTCTCTTCAAGTTGCTTTACCAAGCCGGCTATCTCAAGCACGGACAGCTCGCTGAGTTGTTCCACTAATTTGTTTGTATCTGCCATTTTTGTTTCCTCTAATTGCCGCCTCCGAAAGCCTTCGGAGAATTAAGGCCCATAGCCATCAGCCCGGACAGTTTTGTTTCACTTCCCCTCCCGCCAGTGCGGGAGAAAAATCCTTATGCCGCCGCCTGTGCCGACGTGCCCTCCTTTTCTGATTTCGCTTTCAGCACCCGCGCCAGCGCAGAGCCTGGTTCATTCAATAAACGGACGAGACGGGTTGCTGGAGACAATAGTAGCCCCAGCAATTGCGCTTGCAACACTTCGCGCGGCGGCAGTTCGGCCAGCGTTTCCAACTCCGCGGTGGAAAGAACAGCGCGATTGACAAAACCAATCCGGAGGGCAGCGATCTTAAATTCGCTCGCAAATGTCTTAAAGATTTTGGCGATTGGCGCTACATCTTTTTCGCCCGTGACAACTGCTGTTTGGCCAACCAGCTTCTCGCCGACATCCGGAAACCCCGAATCCGTCATCGCGCGCTTTAGGAAATTATTCTTCACTACGTGCACTTCGGCGCCCGCCGGGGAAAGCCGGTTACGCAATTCGCCGAAATCGCCGACCTTCATGCGCTGGTAATCGGTCACGAGCACAAACGGCGATCGTTTCAATTTTTCTGAAAGATCTGAAACGATGCTGGCTTTTTCTGGTCGCATATTAGTGGTCTAATTGTTGCGGATCTAGGCTCAGACACTTAAATACGGCGCTGGATCGACGCGCACTCCCGGGGACATGGTCGCACTAATTGTCACGCCTTCAAGGTAACGCCCTTTTGCTGTCGCCGGGCGCGCCCGAACAACCGCTTCGATCACCGCGTTTCCATTTTCCACCAGCGATTGTTCTTCAAAGGAAAATTTTCCAACCGGCACCGCGACATTGCCGTTCTTGTCGAGCTTGAATTCAACCCGGCCCGCCTTCACTTCCTGCACGCCTTTTGCCGTATCGTCGGTTACGGTCCCGGTCCGGGGATTGGGCATCAATCCGCGCGGTCCAAGCACTTTTCCAAGTTTTCGAACCTCCGCCATCGCCGCCGGCGTGGCGATCGCAACATCAAAATCCTGAAAACCCTCCTGGCATTTCTGAATCAGATCTTTCATTCCGACAAATTCTGCGCCTGCCTCCCTGGCTGCCTTTGCTGCTTCGCCCTCCGCAAATACTAACACGCGCACCTGTTTGCCGCTGCCATGGGGAAGCGGGCAGGTCCCGCGCACCATCTGGTCGGATTGCTTCGGGTCAACCCCGAGCCGGAATGAGACCGTCACGGTCTGATCGAACTTCGTGGGCGAAAACTTCTTCAGCGTCGCGATCGCTTCGGCGAGATTGTAAGCCTTTGTCCGATCCACTTGCTGAGCGGCAGCGCGATAACGTTTGCTCCGATTTCTTTGCATGTTTCTATGCAGTTCAAGCGCCTGGTACTTTGCTACAAGTGACAAGGCTCCTGCTTAAAAGTTGGGCCGCTCAATCCAGAAGCGGGACGTGAATCTAGCGGTTATGTCCTTCTTGTCAAAGCAAACGCACCTCCAATCGACCGCCGCAGCGGTCCCTTAATCAACGGGGGCAGCGTTGTCTGATGACTCGGTCGATTCGGCGGCGGTTTGCACGCTCGGTGGCCCGTTCCTGATGATCTTGCCTTCTTTCATCACAAACGACACCCGCTCCGTGACAGTAATATCGCTACTCGGATCGCCTGGCATTGCAATGATATCGGCCAGCTTGCCTTTTTCCAGAGTGCCGAGTTTTTGCGAAACGCCCAGAAGCTCAGCGTCATTTGCGGTGGCAGATTTCAACGCATCGATCGGCGTCATACCGAGATCGACCATTAACTTAAATTCTTTCGCATTTTGGCCGTGCGGAAAAACCGCTGCGTCAGTCCCAAAAGAAATCTTTACGCCCATCTTTACAGCATTACGAAACATTTCTGAACGGGCGGCCGCTGCAGCTTTCGCTTTGGCCTGCAATGCCGGCGGATAATTGTCCAGCTTGCTCATGATCCATTCCGTGGCCATGAGCGTGGGTGTGAGAAATGTCCCCTTGTTTTTCATCCGCGTAAGCGTTTCCGGTTTCATGAATGAGCCATGCTCGATGGAATCCACACCAGCTTCAATTGCTTCGCGTGCGGCTTGCTCGCCGTGACAATGCACCGCCACTTTCTTGCGCAGTCGATGCGACTCGTCGACCAGCGCGGCCATTTCCGCGGGAGTCAGTTGGGGCGTGTCCACTTCATCTGCCAGCGACAGCACGCCGCCGGAAACCGCGGCCTTGATCACGTCCGCACCATTCTTTACCTCGAAGCGCACGGCCTTCCGCATTCCGTCGGGGCCATCTGCAATGCCGTCGGTGTAATCCGGTTCGCGTCCAAAAAGGAAATCGCGAAATCCGCTCGTCGGATCGAAGTGACCGCCGGTTGCGCCGATCCCTTTGGTCGCGACCAGCATGCGCGGACCGACGATCACGCC
>QHYO01000232.1:2725-5271 GCA_003224135.1 Acidobacteriota bacterium
CGTATGTGCATCCATGAATCCCGGCGAAAGGGTCGCGTCACCCAGATCGATCACGCGCGCGCCATCCGGAACGGATAAATTGTTTCCAACGTCGACAATCTTATCTCCCTGCACTATGACGACGCCGTTTTGCATGAGCGCTTTCGATTTCCCATCGAACAGTCGCGCTGCTGTCAACACGATGGTCTGCTCGGCTCCGCGGACGCCAACCGCGAAGGAGAAAAGGATTATAACAAGATGAAGAAAGATTCGCATCTCGTCGATTTAGAAACTCTCGCGCTTGCAAGCAAGAAAGAACGTTCTTGTTTGCTTTCCCGCCCTTGGATTCAATCGCCCAGAATGAAAACTCAGCCGCTCGGTTGCGCCGTACTTTTCGCAGCCCTCATCGTCACTCTCGTACTTGCAGTCTTTGCGCAAAGACCGCTACCAGCGCCCTCGCCTTCGCCGAAAGAATCTCCGCCGGCTCCCGCCGACTATGATCTTCGCTGGGGTGTGAAAATTCCACTGCGCGACAAGGTCGAGCTGAACGCGACGCTCTATCTACCGAAAACGCCGGACGGTTCGCCGCCGAAGACCCCCGTGGTCTTCACACTGACGCCCTACATTTCCGATACGTATCATTCACGCGGCGCTTATTTCGCAGCACACGGCTACGTGTTTGCGCTGGTCGACGTTCGAGGTCGCGGAAATTCCGGGGGCGACTTTGAGCCGTTTGCCAATGAACCCCGCGATGGCCACGACGTTGTCGAGTGGCTGGCGCAACAGCCGTTTTGTGACGGAAAAGTCGCGATGTGGGGCGGTTCCTACGCCGGGTTCGATCAATGGGCGACAGCCAAGGAATTTCCACCGCATTTGGCGACAATCGTGCCCGCGGCTGCGGCCCATCCGGGTCTTGATTATCCCTCGCTCAACAATGTCGGCTACCTCTACGATATGCAGTGGTTCACCCACACCACCGGCCGCACCGCACAGCAAAATCTTTTTGGCGATTCAAAATTCTGGCGAACGAAATTTCTCGATGCTTACAAAAAGCACATCGCGTTCAGCACGCTCGATTCGTTCGTCGGCAATCCGTCCAAAAACTTTCAGCGCATCCTGAAACACCCGGCGGTCGACATCTATTACGACGCGATGGTGCCCACCGCCGACCAGTTCAAGAAAATTTCGCTGCCGATTCTCACCATCACTGGTCAATACGACGCCGATGAGCCCGGCGCGATGAGCTACTATCGCGATCACATTGCGAACGCCTCGCCCGAAGCGCGCGCTAAACATTTTCTCATCATCGGACCGTGGGACCACCCGGGCACGCGCACGCCGACCGACGAAGTTGGCGGCGTGAAGTTCGGTCCGGCGGCGATTGTCGATCTTAACGATCTCCATTGTCACTGGTACGACTGGACGATGAAGAACGGGACGAAGCCGCAGTTTTTGAAAGATCAGGTCGCGTATTATTTGCTCGCGGCGGGAAACACTGGCGCGAACGGCGAATGGAAATACGCGCCGAATTTTGCTGAGTTGGTCGCGAACCCGAAAACGTTTTATCTCGACTCCCAAAATGGCGACGCCAATGGCGCGTTCCGTTCGGGTTTCCTGAGCGACAAACAACCGGCCGAAGGCGTCGATCAATTCGTGAACGATCCGATGGACACGAGCCGCGGCGAAAATGTCGAGGGCGTCGAGCCGAAAGACAAAACGGCCGGGGTTGATCAGAGTTTTGCTCTTTGCATTGGCAAAGACGGGCTCGTTTACCACAGCGAGCCGTTGCAAAAAGAGACGCCGTTCATCGGTTGCCCGAAGGTTTCGCTGTGGGTTTCGATTGACACGCCGGATACCGATTTGCAATGCGATCTCTATGAGATTCAGCCCGACGGCACGAGCGTCGCTCTGTGGAATGATTTCCGCCGTTTGCGTTACCGCGAATCGTTGCGCGAAGCCAGCCGTTTGATGAAAGGCAGCCGCCTGCGCCTCGTCGTTTATTCGCCCAATTCAATCTTCTGGCAGAAAAATTATAACTCGGGCGGAGTCGTGGCCGACGAGACCGCCAAAGACGCGCGCACTGCGCATGTGAAAGTTTATCACGACGCGCAGCACGCCAGTGCAATTCAACTGCCAATCCGTGAGTTGCCTGTTTCGCAAAGGTAGAGCCAAAGAACGATGGCCAGGAA
This sequence comes from Acidobacteriota bacterium, assembly GCA_003224135.1. GTDB lineage: Bacteria > Acidobacteriota > Terriglobia > Acidiferrales > UBA7541 > Acidiferrum. Next base: position 4,894 of record QHYO01000232.1, read on the forward strand.
AATTCGTGTTGGAATACTATTCGGCGGCCGATCTGCCGAGCACGAAGTCTCCCTGCAATCGGCGAAAAATATCATCGACGCTATCGACAGGAACAAATACGAAGTCGTACTGATCGGCATTGATAAGAAGGGGCAATGGCATCTCAATAAAGAATCCCGATTTCTCCTTCCGACAACTCAATCGGAATTGCCCGGGCTGCCGGAAAGTGGTGAGAACCTCGCGCTGGTTCCTGGGAAGCAGAACGAACAGGTTGTAGCGCTTTCCGGGGAGGAGCGACTCGGTTCTTTGGACGTGATCTTTCCTGTGCTTCATGGCCCGTTTGGTGAAGATGGCACCGTCCAGGGGCTGCTAAAGCTTGCAAACATTGCGTTTGTCGG
>QHYO01000233.1 GCA_003224135.1 Acidobacteriota bacterium
TTCTGAGCGTTGCGCCAGGCAACGGCGTGAAATCGATGGCCGAATACACGACGCTGATGAATTCGTCTAACTTGCCGGAATTAAAGCCGTTTATTCGCACGATGGTGGGAATCGGGATGGTCATCAGCTTCCTGGTGGTGCTGATGAACATGCACACGATGGTGATGGAACGAACACGGGAGATCGGGATTCTGAAGGCGTTGGGGAGCTCGCGTCTGGATATTGTGAAGTTGCTGCTGGGAGAGACTTTATTCCTGGCATTGCTTGGCGGAGTCATGGGGATTGGAATCACTTTCCTGGTGGAAGCGATCTTGAAGGAGACGACTCCGACGCTGCAAATCTTGATTACTCCAGGTTGGCTGGGCGGAGCGCTTTTGCTGGCGTTTGCCGGCGCGGCGGCTGGGGCGGTGTATCCGGCGCTGAGAGCAGCGAGTTACGACCCGGTAGTGGCGTTGGCGTACGAGTGAAGCTCTTCAGGAGTTCGCGGCGCCAGAGCACGAACAGGATTGCCAGTTTCGAATCAACCTGCTATTACGTTGAACCCGCAGAGGCCGTAGGTGTCTCCCCATCACGAAAAAGGTCAACTCGAAGTGGACCTACGCCGGCGGCCGAAAAAGCAGAGCAATAAGGAGAGAACGATGAAGCGCAAAGTTTTGGTGCTGCTGGCGGCCGTGGTTTGTACGGTCGGGGCTTCCACAGTGTACGGGCAGTTCGGATTTAGTCCAATCAAGAGGCCGAATATTGCAAATATTTTTCATCCGGTCGTCGGTGCGGGCGCTGCTTACGAGCGGGTGGACCATGAAGGAAACAAGTCCACGATGGAAATGTCCATTGTCGGAACCGAATTGATTGGTACCCAGCAAGGATATTGGATGGAGGTCGGGCACACGGGAAAAAATTCCCAGGAACCGGCCTATGCAAAGATGCTGGTTACGCCGGCAGATTTTGCGTTTCATAAAATGGTGTTCGTGATGCCGGGCTCCGACCAGCCGATGGAGATGGATATGGATGGTACAAAAGGCCATCGCGACACGATGAACAAGGATTTGGACAAATGGCATTCCGTGGGAACGGAGACCATCACTGTTCCGGCGGGCACTTTTTCCTGTGAGCACTGGACGAAGGATGAAGGCCAAGGCGATGTGTGGGTAAGCTCAAAGGTATCGCCCATGGGAATGGTTAAGTCCGTGGACAATGGCGAAACGATGGTTCTGACGAAAGTCATTACCGACGTAAAGAGCCATATAAACGGCACACCGGTGAAGTTTGATCCGCAGATGATGAGACAGCAGATGGAAAAGAAACCTTGAATGGCTGTGCTTAAGAGAAAAGCAGAGCGAGTGCGATAGAATTTGGGCGGGGCGCAGGATGCTCCGCCCACAGTTTTTGTGGTTGAGCGAGAGAGGGATGGATGAGCGAAGTTCGCATGGCGCCAACGGGTGAGAAGCACTACGAAGCCACGATTTTAGAGCGGCGGGAACTGTCCGA
>QHYO01000235.1:0-2301 GCA_003224135.1 Acidobacteriota bacterium
CGGCGCGACGACTGGCTACGACGCGAAGATCGATCTACGATTCTTGTTCAGCCGCCAGCTTTCCATTCTCGGCTCGTACATGGGAACGAAGTCGGAATTCGCGACGGTGCTGAAGCTGGTCGCGGCGGGACGCTTGAAGCCCGTCGTTGATCGCGCATTCCCGCTCGCGGAATGCGCCGCGGCGCACACCTACCTGCAAAAAGGCGAACAGTTCGGGAAAGTTGTGCTCGTAGCCTCTTCGTAGGGGCATCATATACCTTGTGCCGACCATGTCGGGATGGTCCCCGTTGAGCCCGTTGAGGAGGCATCTTGACACCGACCCAGGCCCGTCCTAACGTCATTGCCACAGAAGTTGGAAGTAGCAGTCTGCTTCCTGCTGCTCACGATTTCCGCTATGGAGGACCTCATGCCGATTAGCCTCGCTTCTCTTTCGCTGGTCGATTCCCCAGTAGCGCTCGAAGAAGGCCGCAAGATTCTCGAACGCGATGATTATGTCTGCCGGTATTGTGGATTGGATGGACGCGCCAGTTTTGAAAACGCGCTGATCATGCGTGTCGATTTCGTGGTTCCGCGCGCTCACAAAGGAAAGAAGAATCCCAGCAATCTCGTGGCTTGCTGCACTCCCTGCAACACCATCAAAGGCACGCGCGTCTACGCTAGCTTCGAGGAAGCGAAATCTCATGTCCTCGCGCGCCGCGAAGAGCTGCGCCAAGCCTGGCAGCAAAAGACCGCGCGCCCCAAGGCCAAAGCCGCCGGCGCCTAGTCCCACGCATCATCTGCTCCGTTGGGGCGCAAAAGCGCGCCTTGCCGCTAGAAGGCTGCGCCGCGCTCACGCCTACCTCGAATCCGGCGAACAGTTCGGCAAAGTGGTCTTGCTCGTGGATTAGCACCGCGCACGGCTCTGTCGCCGTGCTAGACTGACCGCAATTCTGATCATCCAGGGAACTGAGGGACATGGCCACAAGCCCAGCGTTAACTGCCCGTCTTCGCGACCGCCGCTTTTATCTCTTTATCGCCGTTCTGACCGCGGCAATCGTTTTCGCGGGATTCGCGCGTACCTTTTTTCTCAACGGTTTCTTTGCGAAACTTCATCTCCCATCGCTCTATATTCTCCATGGCATCGTTTTTTCCAGTTGGCTGGTTCTCCTGGTAACACAATCCGCGCTTGTTTCCGCAAAACAGATCCGTATTCACCAGAAGCTCGGCTATGCGAGCATCGCCATCGTCGTGTCGATGTTCAGTCTCGGCTGGATCATGTCCGTGCAGGCGGCACAGCGCGGTTTCACTCCGCCGGGAGGTCCGCCGCCACTCAGTTTTCTGGCGTTTCAGATTCTCGGTCTCGTTCTCTTTACGGCTCTGGTAACCGCCGGCTTTCTGCTGCGCAACCGCCCGGAAACACACAAGCGGCTCATGATCGTCGCCACGGTCACTATACTCACGCCAGCCCTGGCGCGCATCTTCTTGCTTTTCAATACTCATCTGATCATCTTCAAGGCCTTGGGAGTGCAGCTCGCGGTCCTGCTCGTCTGCATGGCTTACGATTTCTTCGCTCGCAAGCGAGTCCATCCTGCCTACATTTGGGGCAGCCTGGCCTTTGTGGCCTTTGTCCCTCTCGCTATTTTTGCGGGAGGCACCAGAGCGTGGCTCGCTCTTGCGCACTGGATCACCGGCGTCTGAGGATGGAGATGAGAGCTTTTCAGTGAGTCTAAATTCGCAACATGTAGGACTTAGCGAGGTAGATGCGTCCAAAGGGTACTAGGGCGTCTTTGTGCAGTCCGTCGTTGAATCTCGCAGGGGCGAGAACCTTGTTATGACGATTATTCTTGAGCAGAACGTCGACGAAGAGAACATCAGGACCCGTAAGGTGCAAATGTTGGCCGGTGCGTCACAACTGGCAACTTGCACGGGCCGAGATCGAGTGATCAAACAGATTCGCCAATTGATCGAGACAACCGAAGGAGACGGTGCTCTGACCGTTACGCCGGAATAAAGGGTAAACCGGAATCTAACTTAACGCCCGAGCGTCACTGAGTTTGTCTCGGTGCGCGCCATATGCCAAAATACTCTTGAGGTTACGATGAGCGTATCTCTCGGCAAACACGTCACACTGACCAAGCCAGACGATTTCGGCAAGTTGCTCGAAGACGAAGGCATTATTTTCACCACGCTCGATAAAGCCGTGAATTGGGCGCGTAGGAGCTCGATCTGGCCCCTCGGATTCGGCCTGGCCTGCTGCGCCATTGAAATGATGTCCATGGCTGCGGCGCGTTTTGACGTAGCGCGATTTGGCGCGGAAGTATT
>QHYO01000235.1:2619-17681 GCA_003224135.1 Acidobacteriota bacterium
CTCGTCGTTTCGGTGATTTTGTTTTTTACGCCTACCAGTTTCCGTGGTGGGGCAGCTGCCAGTCCCCTCGTTCCTTCCTCGACTCCCGATTGGACGCTCACTTGGTCCGATGAGTTCTCGTCGGCCGACGGCTCCGCTCCCGATCCTACAAAGTGGACGTACGACCTGGGCGGCAAGGGCTGGGGCAATCAGGAACTCGAGACTTACACTTCGCGCCCGCAGAACGTGAAAATCCAGAACGACAATCTGGTTATCACCGCTCAACAGGAAAAATTCACTGGCAAGGATGGGATCGCTCGCGACTACACTTCCGCGAGACTCAAGACACAAGATCTTTTCACCCAGGCGTATGGCCGATTCGAAGCGCGCATCAAGATCCCGAAAGGTCAAGGCATTTGGCCGGCGTTCTGGATGCTCGGCAACGACATAACGAAAGACGGTTGGCCAAAATGCGGCGAGATCGACATCATGGAAAATGTCGGGCATGAGCCTCGCGTCAATCACGGTTCATTGCATGGGCCAAGTTCCGCTGCGCCAACTGCGGATTTGACTGCGATAACATCCTTGCCAGCGGGGCAGAGTTTAGCCGACGATTATCACCTCTATGCAGTTGAGTGGGAGCCAGATACGCAATGGCCCGCGGGCGGCCAGTGGGTTTTCGATCATCCGTTTTTCATTATTCTGAATGTGGCGGTTGGCGGAAACTGGCCGGGCAATCCCGATGCGACCACGCAGTTTCCCCAACAAATGCTCGTGGATTACGTACGAGTTAATTCTAAGCAATAAGCCCGGCGGGAGGTGGGAGAGTCGGCCAGGAACCGCTGCTCCGGGGCGTGAATTTGATTGGCACCGGGCGACGTTATGGAATGACTGGCACGACTTGCACGAGAAAGATGCCCGTATTGGCTCGCCTCAAACCGCGCAAAGAACACTACTCGACGCGCCTTTTCTGTATACCGTTCGAACATGCACCCCCTTCCTGCCCAAAAACCGTTGGCTGGCGTCAGCGCCTTCGCACTTGGAGTCTAGGACGTGGGTTATGAATCTGACAACGGAGAAGTAATGACGGTCACGGTGCCACTTGAGAATGACAGTTCGCTTGCAGGTCCGCTTTTTTCGCGGCGTACGTAGGCCATCCCGATTGCGGTTTGCAGGGCGGGAGAAAACGACGCGCGCGTGACGTGGCCAGCTTCTTTTCCGTCCGCCATCAGAGCAGTTCCCGCAGGGGGTGCTTCGGCCGAATCAAATTTCGCCAGGACACGCACACGGTTCACGTGGCCGCGCGAGCGCACACGTTCCACAATTTCTTGTCCGGTGTAACAACCTTTCGTATAGCTGATGTGCGAGTCCTGTAAGCCGGCTTCATGCGGAATCTGCTTGTCGCCGAAGTCGTAACCGAACCACGGAATACCTTGCTCCAGTCTCAAAGCATTCAGCGCTTTGTACCCTGTGGGCGCTCCGCCTGCGCTTTCGACGGCTTCGCGAAGCACCTTCCAGAGTCGCGGCAAATCCTCTCGCGTCGAGAGGAATTCCGCACCCGCAACGCCGCCGGGCGACCGCTTGGTCATTGCGCACGAAATGCCGGCCACAGCGGTCTCCTGGAATGACAGGTCCTTGAGATCACTGAGGTTGATCGACGTCAACTTCTTCGCAATCTCGGCTGCATTTGGTCCCTCGAGCGCCACGGTGCCAAACGTGTCTGTTTCGTCCGTAAGCGTGACGTCGTCCATGATGATGAATTTATCGAGCGCTGGCACCAGCATTTCCCGAACCATCGCGTACGAAACACAAAAAAGACTATCCGTCGTCGCGTAGGTCTCTATCTCTGCCTGGATCCGTCCCTGGGGATTCAGAAACAACGAGACAACACCATCGCCTGCCGTAAGATCCTTGATGTTGTTGGTCAGAATAGCGTTCAGGTAGCGAACCCGGTCCGGTCCGGTGAATCGCAAATACATTCGATAATTCTTGTCGATCAGCGCTACATTTTCACGCGCGGCCCTGTATTCCGCCTGCCAGTCTCCAAACGTGTCTGGCAGGGCGCAGCCAAACCATGTCGCAACCGTTGCGCCGGCCCTTTTGTGAAGAGCCAGCAGTGGCGTCTCCGCGGCCATCTTTCTAGTTGCGTCGCTCATGGCTATCCCAATCCAGTGTAGCAAACGTGAGTGCCCGCTTGCCGGCGCGGCATTCTAGGTCCGTGGGTGAATGTTATACTGCGTTGCATGTCGAGAGAATCTCCCGCGCAGATTCCGCAGAAACTTCTGCACTTTTCCATGCCGGTCGGCCTGCTTCAATGCAATTGCTCGATCATCGGTGATCCAATCACGCGCGAAGCTCTCGTGCTCGATCCCGGCGACGAAATTCATCGCATCATGGATTTGCTCGGCCGGCACAAACTTAAGGTGAGGGCCATTGTCAGCACGCATGCGCACATCGACCACGTCGGCGGACTGAAAAAGCTGCACGATTACACCGGTGCTCCCGTTTTGATGCACCGCGACGACGTTCCGCTCTATCAGGCGATGGACATGCAGGCCGCCTTTCTTGGAGTCGAAGCGCCGCCACTCACCGAAGTGCACCAATTTTTGCGGGAGGGGGACAAGTTGGAGTGGGGCAACCTACAGGCGCAGGTGATTCATACGCCGGGACACACTCCGGGCAGTTCGTGTCTTTTCTTGCCTGCCGACTCGGGAAAGGTAACCCTCCCCGCGCCTCAGCTTTTCGCGGGCGACACGCTTTTTGCCGGAAGCATTGGCCGCACAGACTTGTGGGGCGGCTCGCTGGAAAAAATGATGGACTCTCTGGTACGCAAACTTCTCGCACTGCCGGACGAAACCGTTGTCCATCCTGGCCACGGCCTCACAACCACGATAGGGGAGGAACGCCAAAGCAATCCGTTCCTGGTCGAAAAATAGTTATTTCGCCGCGTCGTCCCTGGCCTGCCGAATGGCTTCCATCACGGACTGCACCAGTTCTTTGGCGTGAACAAGTTCTTGCGTGATCATTCGGATGTCCATCGCAGGCAGAGTTGGATTTCGCTGGCTGGTGCAATAGACGCCGTGCTGGCCGACAAGGACGAGTGCGTTCGTCAGCCGGTCCAGCCCGACAGCCAGGCGGCCACGCTCTTTGCCAAGCATCTGCTCGTAATGCTCCAATTCGTCTTTGTGTTCCGTAAATGCGGACATTTTTTTCGTCCTTCTCGTCACTCACTGTTTCAGGGTTCAGCCGCAAGCAGGGCCGTGCTGCATCGGGCACACGGTGCCTCCTGCAAACTTTACCCTACCGTTTCCGCGGAACATAATCACTCTCGCCCGAAGATTTTTTCTCAGTCACGGAACTTCCGCACCTTCCGCTCGGGATTTGCCCGTTTCACAGTTTCTTGGGAGAAGCGGGCTGGAGCAGCTTGAACATGCGACGTTCGGATCTGGTTCAACACAAGGAAAAAGAAAAAGCCACTACAACACGCACTTCGCAGATTGTTTTCGGCGAAAGGCAGCACCTTCTGCGCGTGTTGGATTCCCTTGAAGGCACAGACTTGCCGCTGGCGCGCGCTCAGCAGGAGCGCCGCTCACTCGAAGAGTTGATCCATGCGCGCACGCGCGAACTCAACCAGATCAACACCGCGTGGGACGAGAAGATTGGGCTGGTTTTGAGCGCCGACGCGAAGCCGGAAATGCTCGAAAAACTCGTCAAGCAGGCTCCGGAAGAGGATTATTATTTGCTTCGCTTGATCAGCGAACATCCGCGTTCGAATGCGAAGACTTTGCAGCGGCTCGGCCGGCATCCTTATGGCGCTATTCGGGAAAATGTCGCGCGCCATCCCAATGCCGACGCTTCGACGCTCACATATCTGAGCAAAGATCGCAGCCAGCCTCTCTGGTATCTTGTGGCGTTCAATCCCAACACGCCGTCACCTTTGCAACGCCGCCTGCGCGACCGCTTGAAGCGCCTCGGCGAAAATCACGCCGTTCGCTAGGCGATTGCGGCTCTACCTGGAGCCCGCAATCAAAACGAATATCTTCTGAACTCTCATCTCCAGAGGTTGTTCACCTCAGCGTGTGCGCACTCGACACTCCGTTTCGTGGCTACCCGTGTAAAATGCTTGCGGAGCCGCCATCTGAATGCCCGTTGAGCCGCGCGACAGACGCCCGTCTGAATTTGCCATTCGATCGGGTGGCCGCTTCCTTAGAACAAATTGCTTGGCTGTCGTTCTGATTTCCGTTCTCTTGCTGGTCCCGTGTTTTTGGCACTCGCGCATCCAGGCCGGCGACCTCGGCAGTCACGTCTATAACGCCTGGCTCGCGCAACTGATTGCGCATCATCAAATTTCCGGCCTCACCATCGCCCGCCAATGGAACAACATTCTGTTCGATCTGCTGCTCTTCCACGTCGGGAATCTTCTCGGCCTGGTGGCTGCGGAGAAGATCGTCGTCTCCTTGGCCGTGCTTATTTTTTTCTGGGGAAGTTTTAATTTTCTAGCAGCAGTATCTGGCCGGCCGCCCTGGCTGCTGACGCCATTCCTCTTTTTTCTCTCTTACGGCTATGTTTTTCACATGGGCTTCATGAACTACTACTTGTCCATCGGCCTTGGTCGCCGTTGCGCTTACTGGGGTGAGTTTCGTTGCCCATCCTCTGGGCTTTCTGCTTGCGGCAACTGTGTCAGCTTACATTTGGATTTGGCGAACCTTGCCGCGCTGGTGGCGCCTCGCCGTTCCCGCGTTCGCCTTAACCTCCCTCGTGGCTCTAAGATTCTTTTTCGCTTTTCACCAAGCATTCGAAGCCGATTGGCGCGCCACGGGATTTCTGCAGTTGCTTGGTCAGGACCAGCTCATCCTTTTTGGCCGGCGCTATGAAATTCTTTCCTGGGTGGCCCTTGCCTGGGGAATCGTCTGCGCGCTGGCTGCAATTTACGATTGGTTCTTTCGCGAGAAGGTGCCGTCAGCTACGCTTCGGCTTGCCTTGGAATTCTATCTTGTCGCCGTCGTTGCGACATTCTGCTTGCCGGAAAATCTTCGCACCAATATCTACGCCGGCTGGATTGGTCTGCTCGTTTCTCGCTTGACGCTCGTGACTGCTATCTTCGGTTTGCTGGTTCTTGCCTCGCTTCGTCTGCCGCGATGGTCGGCTTATGGAGCTTCTCTTCTGGCTGCCGCGTTTTTTCTGTTTCTGTACCAGGACACCGGCAAACTCGATCGCATGGAAGCCAACGCGCGCGTGGTTGTCCAACCGCTTCCTGCGGGCACGCGCATTGTCGCGGTGGCCAACCCTCCAGTAGACTGGCGCATTGAATTCATCCACCACTCGATCGAGCGCGCCTGCATCGGCCGCTGTTTCAGCTTCGCGAACTACGAGCCTTCGTCGCTCCAGTTTCGCGTCCGCGCGCTTCCGGATAGTTTTTTCGTGACCGACTCGGCGGACAAGTCCGAGGCCATGTCCAGCGGCGATTACCTGGTCCAAAAAGACGACCTGCCACTTACGTCGATCTATCAGTGCGATGATGCGGATTTCACGCGCCTCTGCGCTCTTCCTCTCCGGGAAGGGCAGAAGGCCGAAGACCCCGAAGACGACCCTGTTCCGGTCCCCGCCTCTCCAAAAGGCGATTCGCAGCTCCAAAACTGAGGCGTTTCCACCGTTCCTTTTTCGCGCAGAAATACGGCAAAACGCGGAAAAGACAAATTGGCTCTTGCACCAGTCCAATACGTGCTATGATTGGCGCTTTGGGAGAGACAATGCTGCCCGTACATCTCCAACCCGAAAGTCACGTTCCCCTTTATATCCAGTTGCGTGATCAACTTCGCGCGCTTGTGCATGCGGGCGACCTCCGTCCCGGAGATCGCATTCCAGCCAGCCGCGAGCTCGCCGCCGTACTCGGAGTGCATCGCACAACCGTCGCCAACGCCTACGCCGAACTGGAGTCCGAAGGCCTAATCCAGGGCCACGTCGGTCGCGGCACGTTCATCCAGGGCAATGGCAATGGGCTGAAGCTGACTCCACCTCCGCCACCACCCCTGACGAACGGAAACGGCCTCCGCTGGGAGTTGCTCTTCGCAGATGAACGTGGTGACGAAATTCTCAGCCGGCTGACCGCCAGCGCTCCAGAAGATGCTCTTTCCTTTGTCATGGCGCGCCCTGCGGTTGATTATTTCCCGGTCGAAGAATTGCAGATTTGCGTGAATGCCGTGCTGCGCAGGGAAGCCACCGATGTGCTCAATCTCGGCTCGTCCGATGGCTACGCGCCTCTCAAGGAGGCCCTCCTCGAACTCTTGAGCCAGGACGGGATCGCGGCGAAAGACGAAAACCTTCTGGTTACGGACGGCTGTCAGCAGGCGCTTGATCTGATCAGCAAAGCGTTCGTGCGCCCCGGCGATTGCGTGGTTCTTGAAAATCCGACCTATCCCGGCGCAGGGGCAATTTTCAATGGTGCGCGCGCTCGCTGCCTCGGCGTTCCGGTAAATACGCATGCTGAACCCGGCAAGCCGCTTGGCATCGATCTCGAAGCGCTCGAAGCCACGCTCGCTGCCAATCGCGTTAAGCTCATTGTGCTGACGCCGGATTTTCAGAATCCCACCGGCACCTCCATGCCGCTGGTATCGCGCCGCAAGCTGCTGGAGTTGGCTTCGCGTCATCAAGTGCCGGTCGTCGAAGATCACATCTACGCGCGGCTGCACTCTCGCGACGAACGCCTTCCCTCACTTAAGCACATGGATCGCTCGAACCTCGTCATTCACATTGACAGTTTTTCGAAGGTTGCCTTCCCCGGATTGCGCGTTGGCTGGATCGTTGCTCCCGCCGCGGCAATTGAGCGACTTCGCCTGGTAAAACAAACCACCGACCTGCACACGGATCAGCTCGCGCAAGCGAGTCTCGCGGAATTTCTGCGCCGCGGCTATTTTTCAAAGCATCTAGCCAAGATGCGCAAGCTCTACGCTACGCGGCTAAGCGTGCTGGACGAAGCCCTTCACAAGTACATGCCGGAAGATACGCGCTGGACGCGGCCCGAAGGTGGCATGTGCCTATGGCTCGAGCTTCCGCCGGGGTTCGATGCCAGCGAACTCTTGATCCATGCCAAAGAGCGCGGCCTGCTCTTCGCGCCCGGGCGTTATTTCTACGTGCAATCGCACTTGCCGAACACGCTTCGTCTGGGCTTTGCGAATCTGAATGAAAAAGAGCTGGTGCGCGGAGCCGCGACGCTCGCTGATCTTCTGCGTATCGAAATGCGCAAGCGGCAACGTGGTGTTCGCCGCGCGGAACGCAGCCGCGTGGCATTGGTTTGAAATGAGGGTCTGAAGGCCTTGAAAAGAGCCTGAGAAAAATGCCTGGCAAACTCATTCTTGAACCGAATCCGGCCAATCACTGTTTTGGCTGCGGCGGCGCGAACGATTCCGGAATGAGGCTCACGTTCGAACTGGACGAAACCACGAAACGCGCCACGGGAAAATTTATTCTCGGTTCGCGTTATGCCGGAGGGGCGGGATTCGCGCATGGTGGAGTGATCGCAATTTTGCTGGACGAAGCGATGGGCAAAATTTCCAAGCTGACGGATGAACGTGCCGTCACCGCTGAACTGAGCATCGAGTACCGAAAGCCGGTTCCTGTAGACGCTGAAATCACCGTCGCAGGTTGGCAAGAAGAAGAAAAAGGCCGCAACCGTTTCCGCATCGCGGAAATTCACTCCGCTGATGGCACGTTGCTGGTCCGTGGCCGCGGCCGATTCGTAGTAATAGCGCAGCCTGCAGCCGTCGGGTCGGCGGTTCAAATGTAGTGCCGGGCTTTAGCCCGACGGTTTCGCGGGTCACGATCTTTTGACCGGCGCTGGTTTTGAAAACACGAGATCCGATTTTGAGGAGAGCAACATGGACACCAAGAAAGTAAACGGCAGCGGAAACAGCTCCGCATCCAACGAATGGCGCGTGAAAGTCGGCCTCGCCGAAATGTTGAAAGGCGGCGTCATCATGGACGTCACCAATGCCGAGCAGGCAAAAATCGCGGAGAAGGCCGGGGCTTGCGCCGTCATGGCTCTCGAACGCGTTCCCTCCGACATTCGCAAGGAAGGCGGCGTGGCCCGCATGGCCTCCATCAAGGTGATTCGCGAAATCATGCGGACTGTCGCGATTCCCGTGATGGCAAAGGTGCGCATCGGACACTTTGCCGAAGCCGAAGTCCTGCAAGCGCTCGAAGTCGACTTCATCGACGAAAGCGAAGTCCTGACGCCCGCCGACGAAGAAAATCACGTCTGGAAGCACGATTTCCGTATTCCGTTCGTCTGCGGCGCGCGTAATCTTGGCGAAGCTTTGCGCCGTATCGGTGAAGGTGCGGCCATGATCCGCACCAAGGGCGAAGCCGGCTCGGGCAACGTGGTCGAAGCCGTTCGCCACATGCGCACCATCGTCAGCCAGATGAAGCGCCTCACTACGATGCGCGACGACGAACTGATGCGCGAAGCCAAGGAACTCGGCGCGCCGCTGGATTTGATTCGCCAGGTTGCAAAGACCGGCAAATTGCCGGTGCCGAATTTTTCCGCAGGCGGCATCGCCACTCCTGCAGACGCGGCTCTCGTTCGTAGTCTCGGCGCAGAAGCAGTTTTCGTCGGCTCGGGCATTTTCAAATCCAGCGATCCGGAAGCGCGCGCCAAAGCCGTCGTCAAAGCCACGACGCACTTTGAAGATCCCAAAGCCGTACTTGAAGCCAGTGAAGAACTTGGCGAAGCCATGCCCGGCCTCGACGTTCGCCAGATGCAGGAGAAGGACCTCCTCTCCACACGTGGCTGGTAATTTGCTTTCGCGACCGCCCGCAGTTGTAGTCGCCTGCCCACCACGGCAGTTCAGACCGGTAATTTTTCTTTTGCTGTAACGATGGATAGCTAAGGAATGAAAGAGACTGCAAAACCCAAAATCGGAATCCTCGCCATCCAAGGCGATTTCGCTGCGCACGCCGCCATGTTGCAATCCCTTGGTGCGGAAACCATCGAAGTCCGCACGGTCGCCGACCTCGAACAGTGCGATGCTCTAGTTCTTCCAGGCGGCGAAAGCACCACGCAACTGCAATTTCTCCAGGAAGAAGGCCTGTTCGAAGCGATCAAAAAAGTTGCCGCGAACAATTTTCCTGTCCTCGGCACCTGCGCTGGCGCAATTCTTCTCGCAACTCACGTCAGCAATCCCCCACAAGCATCGCTCGGCCTTCTCGACATGAGCGTTCTCCGTAACGCCTATGGCCGCCAAGTCGCGAGCGATGTTTTCATCGGCTCATCAAAACTCAAATCTGGGCCCATGGAGATGGTTTTCATCCGTGCCCCTATCATTGATAGCGTCGGCGCCGGCGTTGAAGTTCTCTCCGAATACGCGAACAAACCTACCCTCGTTCAGAAGGGCAGCATCCTCGCCGCGACGTTTCATCCCGAGCTCACAGACGATCCAACTGTGCATCAGCACTTTCTCGATCTGGTAAGGAAGAACGCCGTGCCAGCGGAATCGGTCTCCGCTCAAACCGGCAAATGACCAGGAGCGAGCGCCCGTTTGTCCCGCCGTCGGCAGCAAAGCTTCGCGTTTTATTCATTTGTATCGGCAATTCTTGCCGCAGTCCGATGGCGGAATCCATCGGCCGTCGTGATGCCGCCGATCTTTTCGAATCCTCCAGCGCCGGTCTCTCGCCTCTCGGCGTTGTTCAGAAACTCACGCTCGCAACTCTCAAGACCAACGGCTATCCAACCGACGGGCTTTCCTCCAAAGCTATCCTCAACAATGATTGGGCCACTGCCGACCTCGTCATCAACATCAGCGGTTACTCCCGGGAACGCACCTTCCCGCGCGACGAATGGCACAAGATTGAAGACTGGAACGTCGAAGACCCGTACGGTTCTGATCCTGCTGTCTACCAGGCAGGGCTTCGTCCCTACACGCGGTCGGAACAGGATTCAGCAATCGCATGCGTCTAAAAACCAGCGTCTCCCAGGAAGATTACCTCAAAGCTATCTGGGAGCTCCTCGAAGAGGGCCAGCCACCAATCAGCGCGCGACTGGCCGAAGAGCTTGGCGTAACTCCTCCAGCCGTCACTGCCGCGCTCAAGCGTATGCGCCGCGACGATCTCGTGTCCGTCGCGCGCGACGGTCATATCGACCTCACACGCAAAGGCCGTGCTATTGCTGAACGCATGGCACTCCGTCACCAGCTCGCCGAAATGCTGCTCACCGACGTCATCGGCCTCCCCTGGTCCAAAGCACACGATGAAGCAGAGCGCCTCGAACACGCCATTTCTCCGGAGGTCGAAGCTCTTCTGCTGAAACGTTTCGCCGACAAAAAATCCTGTCCTCATGGAGTCCCATTGCGCGGCGGCTTCGCGCAGCTCCGCAAACAAGGTGCCATTCTTCTCTCCGATCTCCAAGCAAGCGAACGCGCCGAAATCGTCTGCGTTTATGAAAAGGACGCCAAGTTCCTGGATTTCCTCGAAGGCCTGCAGCTTCATTCGGGCACTCAACTCTCTGTCTCGCGCCGCGAATACGACGAAACTCTCACTCTTCGCTCTTCCGGCCGCACCCTGCACCTCGGCAAACATCTGGGTCCGCCGCCTTTCCGCTTGATTGTCGTTACCGCCGCACCCCGAGCACACATATGGTCTGTTCGGACTTATAATCCCGGCATGGCCGGAAGCCCGCTAGCTTCGCTCTCGTCGTCAATCGTCCCTGTGGCTGCCGTGAATCCCTTCCTCAGCATCCACGCCGTTCGCATCTACGTTCGCGACATTGATCGCAGCCTCCGCTTCTACCTGGACCAACTCGGCTTCCACCTCGTCATTGACACTCGGCTGCAATCCGGCGAGCGTTGGGTTGCCGTCTCTCCTTCGGACGGCACCACTATCCTTGCCCTCGTCGCTCCCAGGCCCAAGTCCGCCGAGTACAAACTTATTGGCCGCGCCACGCAAGTCGTTCTCGTAACTTCCGACGTCGCCACGAAATTCCAGGAGTGGTCAAAAAAAGGTGTCCGCTTTCCCAGCGCTCCGCGACTTCGTCGTATCAAGTATGAGACCGCTCCGCCGCCCGCATCCTCCGCGCCGCATTCCACTCTGCCCAGTCCCATGCTTCTTGGCGAAGAAACTCCCATTTGGGGCAGCGTTTCCGCCCGCTTCCGCGATGTCGATGGCAACACATTCTCTCTCGTCAGCTTCGACGAGCTCACTCACGCTGTTGAGAGCCAACGCCGCGCTGCCGCAGAAAAACTTGAAGCCGAACGCCGTGTCACTCAGGAACTGGCCATCGCCACACAAGTCCAGGCCCGGCTTCTTCCGCAATCTCTGCCGCTTTTGAAATCGCTCGAGTACGCTGGCGCCTGCATCCCGGCGCGCGCTGTAGGTGGCGATTACTATGACTTCCTCAGTCTCGGCCCCGGACGCCTCGGTTTCGTTATCGCCGATGTCGCAGGAAAGGGAATTGCCGCGGCTCTCTTGATGGCGAATCTGCAAGCCAATCTACGCAGCCAGTTTGCGTTTGCGCTGGATCAGCCGCAGCGTCTCCTGCAATCCGTCAATCTTCTCTTCTGTGACAACACGCCCGATGGCTCTTTCGCGACTCTTTTCTTCGCGGACTACGACGATGCCTCTGGCGCTTTTCGCTACGTGAATTGCGGCCATCTCTCGGCACTTCTTCTTCGTCGCGACGGCGCGGTCGAACGCCTCGCATCGACTTCAACCGTTTTGGGAATTTTCAAAACGTGGAACTGCACTGTCGGTGAATCGCGCCTCGAATCAGGTGACCTTCTCGCTCTCTACACCGACGGTGTCACCGAATCCGTCAACCACGACTTCGAAGAATTCGGCGAAGAACGCCTGGTCGAGTCTCTTCGCCGCCATCGCGATCAACCGTCTCATTCCGTTCTCACTTCAGTCGTCGCCGACGTTCGCTCCTTCAGCCCCCAGGAACAACACGACGACATCACTCTCATCATCGCCAGACGCAGTTAAGCGACATTTTCGATTGCCTTTCTTCTCCGCGCGTCTCTGCGTTCTCCGCGTCTCTGCGTTATCCTTGCGACTTTGTCCTGATAAGATCTTTTGAGGTGCTC
Source organism: Acidobacteriota bacterium (assembly GCA_003224135.1). Lineage (GTDB taxonomy): Bacteria > Acidobacteriota > Terriglobia > Acidiferrales > UBA7541 > Acidiferrum. The sequence goes on from QHYO01000235.1 coordinate 14,670, forward strand.
TCATGAATGTTGCCCGCGTCGTCGCCGTCGCTTTCCTTGCAGCCACATCGCTTGTACCTTCGCTCCTTGGCCAGACCGATGCTGCCAACCCCAAAGCAAAGCCCCGCGCCTGCGATCTCGGCATCCCGTTTGACGGAACTCCCGCGTCACTCAATTCCATCACCGACGTACCCGGCGTCGAGGTTGGCTACACAACTCTGATCCTAGGAGAAGGAAAGCGCGTCGTAGGCAAAGGTCCAGTGCGCACTGGCGTCACCGCCATCCTGCCTCGCGGAAAATCCTCAAGCGAAGGCGTCTTTGCCGCCTTCTATTCCGGCAACGGCAATGGCGACATGACCGGCACGCACTGGGTAGACGAAAACGGCGTCCTCGAGACTCCGATCCTGATTACCAACACGCTCAGCGTCGGTGTCGTTCGCGATGCCGCAGTCGAGTGGATGGTCAAGCAAGACCACAGCGGACCTTTCTGGTATCCCATCGTGGCTGAAACCGCTGATGTGCGCCTCAACGACATGAAGGGTCAGCACGTCAAGAGAGAGCATGCCCTTCAAGCTTTGGACTCCGCGCACGGAGGCCAGATCGAAGAAGGCAACGTTGGCGGCGGCACCGGCATGAATTGCAACGGCTTCAAGGGCGGTACCGGCACATCCTCGCGCAAACTTCCCGCCGACCAGGGCGGCTACACCATCGGCATATTGGCCCAGTGCAACTACGGCAGCCGCTACGAAGTCCGCATCGCCGGCATTCCCGTTGGTCGCGAAATCAAGGGTTACGAACCGTGCGTCGTGCAAGCTATCGATCCACCAGTCCGCATGGGCAACGGTCAACCCCCGCCCGTCTGCGCTCAACAAACCAGCGCAAATGCTCCGCCTTTCGGGGAGGCCGAGCAAGGCTCCATCATCGTCGTTGTAGCCACCGATGCTCCGCTCACTCCCGATCAGCTCAAGCGCATCGCCAAACGCGTCAGCCTCGGACTTGGCCGCGCAGGCGCAATCGAAGCCAACGGTTCAGGCGACATCTTCATTGCCTTCTCGACCGCCAACCCCGGCGCCGATGAGGGCAACAGCTCTCCCACTGGCCGCGCGCCTGTCTCCACCATGCAGCGCCTTACCGGCGACCGAATCGATTTCCTCTTCCTGGCCACCATCCAGGCCACTGAAGAAGCCGTGGACAACGCCCTGATCGCCGCAGACACCATGACCGGCGCCGACTACTGGCGCTCCTATGCCATCCCTCACGACCAACTCCGCGAAATCCTCCGCAGACACAACCGCCTCATCGAGCACTAACCGCCATCTCTCACAGCTTGGCAAAAAGAGTAATGAAGTTGTACATGTGGGGAGTTGCGAGATGGATTCGCCGGGCGCTGTTGTGTAGCTAATCCGTTTTTCGTCTGGAGAGAGCGTTTTCCCCCAGTGAGGCTGTTCTGGAGCGCACCTCGCACTCCGCGTGACAGAAGTGCGGGAAAAGTTGTTGGGGGTGGTTCTTTTTCAATACTTTATGGGCACGGCGCACAGCTTTTCGTAAACTTGTCGGAACAGCGTGACATAGGGATATCCACCGGCCAGCGAAACCCATACCTTCCGTACCGTAATGCGGATCAGTGCACCGATCTTCAACACCTTGAGCCGAATGGTGGAGCACTGGGCCTTGGCCAACTCCGTCCCCGCGAGTCCCATCCGCCGCAGCATCTGCAACAACACGTAAGCGATCGAGGAAAAGTACAAGCGCAGTTGATTGCTCCGCAGGTAGTGCGTGCTGGTGCGGTCACTGAACAGCATCAGTTGCTCCTTGATCCGATTCTCCATGTCGCCCCTTCCACAGTAGAGCTCTTCATACAAGGCTTGTGCCGGCCGTGCTTCTCTACTCAGAGAGGTCACCACGAACCGCGGATTCTCTCCCTTTTCCAGATGTTCAGCCTTGGCCACCACCCGTCGCGTTTGGCTCCAACTCTTCCGCGTCTGATAGAACAACTCTTTGAACAACCGGGCCGCCCGTCCGGTCTCCTGGTACTGTGCTTTTGCCTCCCCCATCTCCTTCGCGATCTCCGCCTTCAGCCGTTCGTTTTTCGCTAGTCCCAGCAGGTAGTCCACGCCTTCCCCTTCACACCAAGACATCAGCTCCTCGCGGCAAAATCCCGAATCTCCCCGCACCACGATACGCACCCCAGACCATAGGGAACGAATCTGTGCCACGATGCGCTTCAGTTCTTCAACACTCCCCGCCGAAGCGTCGATGTTCGACGATCGCAACCGCGCACACAGCAGAAACTCTCCGCAGAAGATGTACAACGGGAGATAGCAATAGTGCCCGTAATAGCCATGGAAGAAACGTCCTTCCTGCTTTCCGTGCAGCGGATCGTCGGTAGCGTCCAGATCCAAAATGATTTCTTGCGGCGCCTCCCGGTGGGCTTCCAGGAAGACCTGCACTAGCAGGCGGTCCACGGCTCCGTGATCCAGCACGATCTTTTTGTAGCGTTCCTGGCGACTGGCCGTCTCTGCGGTCAGTTCCAGTCGATTCAGAGTACTTTTCCCCGCCAAAGCTTCTTGACTTGGATCCGACTTCTCCACCAACACCGCCAGCAGTGGATCGTTCCGCAACTCCTCGTGATCGTTCAGATCTTCGTATCCCAGAGCCAGACCATAGACTCGCTGGGCCACCAACTCCTGCACCGTGTGCTCGATCAGATCCGCATTCCGATAATCAGTGAAACAAGCGGCAAACTGGTGGAGGATCCCGATGCGCTTCTCAACCTCCCGCAGGAGCAGACCACCGCCGTCACTACTGATTGCTCCTCCGTCGAACTGCGCCCGGATCTCGCGTCGCTTTAGGGGATGAAATCCCAAGACAAACTGAGTACACTCTGCAGTCATAAAGGCTGTTGCTCCTTCTTGGCGGAATCTTTCTGAACAAAAGAGTTATGCCATGAAGCAACAGCCTTTTTCTATTTATTGTGAGAAATTCCCGCTAAGACCTACCGCATAGGGAAGATCGAGGATTCTCCTTCGTGTG
>QHYO01000020.1:0-1570 GCA_003224135.1 Acidobacteriota bacterium
CGACCTGTTTAGCGGAGTCGAGCAAGATTCTTCGCCTCTCCGATTCAGACACCGACCTCGCCGCCTGCTGTTCGGAAAGCTGCCGGTAACCGTTTTCGACCATCACGATGGCAGCGTCGACGAGAACGCCGATGGCGAGCGCAAGTCCGCCGAGCGACATAATGTTCGAGCTGACGTGAAGGTAGTACATCGGGATAAAGGATGCGAGTACTGCGATCGGCAAGGTAAGAATCGGAATGAGCGCCGAGCGGAAATGAAAGAGGAAGATAATGATGACGACGCTGACGATGATGGCTTCTTCCAGAAGATCACGCTGAAGAGTTTCGATGGACGCGTTAATCAGTCGCGAGCGGTCGTAGCCGGAAACGACTTCGACACCGGGAGGCAAAGAGGATTTGGTCTCCACCAGCTTTTTCTTCACTCCGTCAATGACATTCAAAGCGTTCATGCCGTCACGCATGACGACGATGCCCGCGACGGTTTCTCCTTCGCCCTGCCACTCGGCCACGCCTTCCCGAATGTCCGGACCGAAGGTGACCGTGCCGAGATCGCGAATCTTGACGGCAGTTCCGTTCTTCGTGGCGACCGGTACGGTTTCTAAATCGTGCAGCGAACGCAGATAACCCAAACCGCGAATCATGTATTCCGCGCCACCCATTTCGAGCACTCGTCCGCCGACTTCATTCGTGCTGGAGCGGACCTTTTCAATGACGGTAGAAAGCGGGATGCCATAGGCGCGCAGTTTGTTGGGATCGACATTCACCTGGTACTGCTTGACGAACCCGCCGATGGTCGCGACTTCGGCAACGCCCGGAACGGTTTCAAGCTGGTAGCGAAGGTACCAATCTTGAATGCTGCGCAGGTCGGCGAGACTGCGTTGATAGGTGTGATCTACGAGGATGTATTCGTAGATCCATCCAGCGCCTGTCGCATCCGGCCCAATAACCGGATGCACATTGGCCGGCAGCCCTCCTTCAATCTGCTGCATGTATTCGAGAACGCGCGAGCGCGCCCAATAGAGATCGGTCCCGTCTTCAAAAACCACGAACACGTAGGAATCACCGAGCATCGTTTGCGCGCGTACGGCTTTGACGTGCGGCGCTGCGAGAAGCTTCGTGACAATGGGGTACGTCACCTGATCCTCGATGAGGCTAGGCGGCTGGCCCGCCCACCTCGTGTGAATGATGACCTGCACGTCGGAGATATCCGGCAACGCATCGAGCGGAATGCGGCGCAGCGACCAGATTCCCGCGAGCACGAGAAGCAATGTTCCCGTGAAAACGAGAAAGCGATTCTTCGCGCACCAGTCAATCCAGCGGGCGATCACGTTACATTCCTCCCGTGGCGTTCAGGCTCATTTGTTTACTGGCGACGGTTTGTCCGTTCTTCTTGGCGACGATCGTGACCTGCCACGTGCCGCCGCTGTCGAGTTGGGCTGATCCCTCATAAAGTCCATTTCCTTTGTCGGTCAGGGCGACCGGAGTACGCATCGCGGCCATTCCCATCGCCGGCATGGCCGGCATGAAGAACGTAACGGAAACGTCCGCACGCGAAATCGGAGCGCCACCTG
>QHYO01000020.1:1683-13951 GCA_003224135.1 Acidobacteriota bacterium
GCCTGTAGCTGGCTTTCGGAGTCGATCAGGAAATTCGCGGACGTGACGATTTCTTCTCCTTCTTTTAGTCCCTTCAAGACGACGAAGTCTCCGCCGGCGCGTGCGCCGAGTTCGACTTCGCGCGGTTCGAGATAGCCGTCGCCGCGATTCACGAAAACGATTTGCCGCGTGCCGGATTGCAGAACCCCACTGGTGGGAATCGCGAGCTGCGTTCCCCCGCGCACTTTCAGCACGGCGTTTACAAACATTCCCGGGGTGAGTTTCAAGCCCGGATTGGGGAAAATCAGTCGGACACGCGCCGTGCGCGTCGTCATGTCCACTTGCGGATAGATAAAGTTCACGCGACCTTCGAAATTACGGCCTGGGTAGGTGTCCACGGTGAGGGTCGCGCGGTCACCGATTTTGATTCTTCCCAGATCGTTCTGAAACACCTCGGCGAGAATCCAAACGGTCGAGAGATCGGCGACGGAATAGAGCCGCGTTTCCGGCTGAACCGTAAGATTCGGCAATGCGTTCCGCTCGGTGATGTAACCCGACACGGGAGAATCGACTTGAAGTTCCTGCTGCACTTGACCCGAGGATTCGAGCCGCGCAATTTCGCGCGGCGCCACCCCCCATTGCTTGAGTCGTTCGATAGCCGCATCCAAAAGTGAGGCCGCACTTTCGGGGACACCCGGGACTGTGCTTCCCGTGACGCGCTGCTGGTTCTGTTTCGCGACGAGATACTCGCGCTCCGTCGCCGTGAGGTCCGGGCTGTAGATAGTGAACAGAGGCTGCCCTTTGCGGAGATATTGATAGGTCGCGTCGGCAAAGACCTTTTGGATGTATCCCGAGTACCGCACTTGCACGTAGGCGAGCTTGGTTTCATCGACGGCGACGTTGCCCGTCGCGCGAATCTCATCTCCGACCATCTTGCGTTCCACCCGGCCCATGCGAACGCCGATACTTTGCATGCGTTCGGGTGAGAGTTGCACTGGCACAAGGGAGGTCTCATGCGGCGCCATCGAGGGGCTTTCCGATGCGTTCGGCGCGCCTTCGCTCGAAGCGGATGGCATCGCCGCTTCCGCTTTCTTATGTTGTGCCGAGCGCCACCAAAGCCCGCCGAGAATTCCGATAAGGGCAATGTTGCCCACAACCGCGAAGACGAACGCATTCCGATAATTTCGCATGACTCTTTTCCTCTCTTAGCGCAGCGACAATCGGCAAGGTTCTGCCAGTACTCTTCATCGAGGTGCAGCACGTCCAAGAACGCAATCAGCACGGGCTGAAAATCCTGTTTGTTCGATTGGTAAGCTGCGAGGCCCGACTGAAACGCAGAGCGCGCTTGCGGTGCGAGACCTTCGCGGTGAATCTTGAGGAGCTCCGTCGTTTGCTGCGCGACGACGTATTGCCCGCGCAACTCCGATGCCACTTGCTGTGACTGAACCTCGAACTCACTGCGAGCACGCAACTCTTCGGATTGCGCTTGCGCCAATTCCGGCTTCTGTTTGCGGCTCCGGTAAATGGGTACGCGCATGCCAAGCGAAAGCATGTAGTAGGCCCGGAACTGCGTCGGATCGGTCCGCTGCCACATGTATTGCACGTTGAAATCAGGATAGAAATCCTTGCGTGCCAGATCGACTTGGAGTGACTGCTTGTCGATCATCTTTTGCGATGCAGCCAGTTCCGGGTTCTGCGCTTTCGCGGCAGCGAGAAGCTCCTGGTAGTTCTGCAAGAGGGGAGTTTCTGTGAGATCGGCCGGCTCGACGTCCGGCGAATCCTGGGGGCGGTTGAGAAACTGCTTCAACTGAGCTTGCAGCTTGCCAACCTCCAGATGGTGCATGGCGATTTCGCGAACCAGTTTCGTCTTTTGCAGTTGGGCTTGCAGTACATCCTGCTGTGTCCCCATGCCGGAACGGTAGCGAGCGTCAGCGGCCTGCTCCACTTGCTTAAGGAGTTCACCGTCGCTTTCGAGAATCGCGAGAGTTTTTGAGAGATACGCCAACTGGAAATAGGAAGCTTTGACTTCGGCCAGCACCGCTCGGCGCACAGACTCGACCTGTTGCAGCGACACGTCTGCTTCGCGTTTTGCAATCTCTCCCCGCAATTTCAACTTTCCGGGGTACGGAATGTCCTGCGTGACGCCGAGGCCGATGTAGGCGAAGTCGCTGTTGGTGTAACCCGCGAACGGCCGCGGGCTGCCGACGCTCAGGTGTTGCAGAGTGAATTGCGGATCGGGCAACGTCGAGACTTGCGTGGGAATTTGTTTAGCCGCTTGCCAGACGTGCCGTGCAGATTCAATTTGCGGATTGTTTTTCTCTGCTTCCTGCAGCAAGTCGGCTAGCGGAGTTACAATGTGCGCGTGTTGTGGCGCGGATTCTTGCGCAAACGCGGACCTTCCAAGAGCCGCTAAGAGCAATAAGGCGCACAGAATTCTTACCAATCCATTCCCCGAACGGCGCGGGGTCATATTCCATTTCACAAGCAAAGACATTTTCCTTCTCCTGAACGTGCGTATCGAACGATCGCCGGTCGGCACTTCCGCGGGCGGGCTCGCGACCGAAAGCGAATCGGCGGATGAAAGGAACAATTGAGACGGAAAAAGAGACACCCGTGAACAGCCGCACGGTTCAGGAGCAGATCAGATCAGGAGGGAAGAATGAAGCGTGTACAGTTCGGGAGGCGAATGCTGCGGAGCTTCAAGATCGGCACGAGATGCACCAGAAAACTCATGGACTTGTGGGGACGGCAAGATGTCGGCAACGAACACGACGGGGGCGTGCAGCGCCACATGGGCGACTGGCAACACGCTTGGAGATTGCGAGGAAACCATCGACTTACAGCAATCATGGCTTTGATTGGACGGGTCGCAGGGCATCGAGCCACAGCAGTGCATACTCTCCTGGTCCTGGGTCATCGCGGACATGCAATCCGCAAATTGCAAGCCCAAAAGGGCGACCGCGGCCAAAACCACGAATAGTCTCTTGCCCATCATACTCATTCGACTCTAGGCGGATTAGACGCTTCAGTCAACGAAAGGATACAAATCTGGCAGTTCGACGGCTAAGGCAATCGAGGTTGGCCAGCCACATCCTAACGTCGCGTGTTTATACTGAACAGGTGTCGGAACGAAGAATCAAATTCGCTTGGGTGCTGCTTTGCTGATGGTTGTGGATCTATCCACAGCAGGCGTCTGCACGGCAGGAACGTTCACCATGCTGGACGCTCCTGCGAGCATAAGCCTGAGCGGGAGTAGCGCGACACATGGACAACCCGTCCAGAATCTTGACGACGACGGGTGCTTTTGCTGTTCTTTGTATGTTCGACCATGCCTATGGATACCGGAATGTCTCCTTCGCACTCTTGAATACAGGGGCATGGCCGATTTTCGGCGAGCGGCATGCCAAAGAAGTTCTCGATCTTTTCCGACGGAGCCAAGCCGAATCTCTCGTAAAGGCGGATCGCGCTTTCGAGGGGCGCCGTCGTGTCGAGGGTAACTCTCTTGCAATTTCCTTCGCGGAAATGCGATTCCGCCCGCATCAGCAACTGTGCCGCAATCCCGCTGCCTTGCTAAGCGGGAACAACGGCCATTCCCCGGATGTGGCCTTCTGCCGCGTTGACGACTCCGCAAGCGATCGTTCCGACGATTTCACCGGATTTCTCGTTTGCTACAAATACGAGCATCCCTTGAAGGCGATTCGCAATCGTGTCCCCCGCGAGGACCGTGTCGGCGAACGCACCGGACGTGTAGCTGTCGCGATATTCCTCGAATGCAGCGGATAGGCACGCGAGGATGCCGCTCGCGTCCTCGGCCGTCGCCTTCCTTATTAGCACCAGAGCGCCTCCCGCTGGTGCCAGATGTCAAAAGGAATTCTGCGACGCAAATGCGGTGGTGCAAGAACCACATTGGTGGGCGCTTGCGCCAATGTCAGTCGCGATTGGGCGCGGAAAAAGAAAGGTATTGACTCTGGACTATACTCCAGGGTGTAGGTTCATAAAGGGAGCAACAGCGGCATGCAAATCGGAATCGTAGCCAAAAAAGTTGGACTCAGCGTGGACGCGATTCGTTTCTATGAGCGGAACGCGCTATTGCCGCGACCTGCCCGGACGCAGGGAGGCTTTCGCCAGTACGGCGAACGTGATGTCGAAACGCTGGCCTTTATCCGTCGCGTACAAGGTTTGGGATTCAAACTAAGCGAAATCCGGAGCCTTTTGAATTTGCGTGGAAGCCGCATGCAGCCCTGCGCGCCGGTGCGCCGCCGCTTGCAGGCGAAGTTGGCGGATGTTCGGGAGAAGCTGGCAAATTTGCAAAAACTGGAGTTCGAACTGCGTTCGGCTCTGCGCAGCTGCGACAAGGAACTTCGCAAGCAAGGCGCGCACTGTCCGATCCTGAGGGACAGAGATTTGCAGGGGGAGAAAACTCGTCAATGAAAATCGAGATCCTGTACGTCGCGGAGTGCCCGTCGCATCCTGCCGCGGTGAAACTGGTGAGAGACGTTTTAAGCTCGGAAGGGCTTTCCGCAGACGTGCGTGAAGTGCTGATCACAGATGAAACTGTCGGGGCCGCCCTTGGGTTCCGGGGTTCGCCTACGATCCGAATCGACGGGCGGGACGTGGCGGGAGAGCCAGCAACGAAGGAAAGTTTCGGGCTTAGCTGCCGACTTTATCCGGGATCACCTGAAATCGGCCTTCCCCTGGCGGACCTGGTGCGTCGCGCGGTGGTTGCCGCCCGAAAAGAGAGCCGACCATGAAGCAGGCGACAGGCATCTCGGCATCGTTCGGCGCGGTCTTGAGTTCCGTCGCGACCATCAGTTGTTGTTTGCCGCTCGGTTTCGCCGCGGCTCTGGGAGCTGGCGCGGCGAGCGCGTTCTTCACGACGCTGCGTCCCTGGCTATTGGGACTTTCGGTTGCGTTGATCGGACTGGGATTTTGGCAACAGCATCGCGCGAAGCAATGCTCAGTCCCGGGCCGAAGGTTTGGCATGGTGTTGCTCTGGGCCGCGGTGGCAGTTGTCCTGGGAATGATTCTGTTTCCACAGGAGATCGCAGCGTTCATCGCCGACCGGCTCGACGGAGCGTGGAAACTATGAAGAAGCGAGCAATCGTTGTCGCGGTAGCGGCGATTTTGGTGCTGCTGGGTCTCGTGTATTTGTGGGGCCTAGGTTCCGCGCCGCCAGGACAGGAACCAGTGCTCACTCTCTCGGAGACAAATTTCAGCGAATTTGAAAAGGCCTTCGATGCCGAAGCTGACGTTCCCCGCTTGGTGCTGCTCCTGTCCCCCACATGACCAGGTTGTCTGCGGGGGGCTTCCGCAGCCGAGCAACTCTTGATGCGGCATCGGGACCGAAAGATGCGTGTGCTGGTGGTCTGGGAACCGATCCTCACAACGGATTGGCGGCCGCCCGGAGGCGCCGCGCTTGGGCGAATTTCAGACGGCCGGACGCGTCAGTTTTGGGATCCGGGACACCTGGTCGCTGCGGCGTTGAATGGGATGGCGAAAGAGAAGCCGCCACAGCCGGAACCAGCCTGTTGCATTCAGAAGGGATTCTACTGGGATGAGGCGATTCTGTACGCACCGCACGGGCGCTGGAGAGATGCACCGGAGTCCATTTTTTGGAGCGGCCCGGTTTTTCGCATCATTCCGGGTCTGGAGAAGGCTCTCTCCGAAGAGCCCTGACGGTTCGCGGCGGGGGAACGCGAAGTTGGAGACCTCGAATAAGGTCGTGAGCAAAAGAGCCTGCTGCAGTTCACCGGCAGCGATGTGCTATTGGTTCGCAGCGTCGCTGATTGCGTGGGGAGTTCTGAGCGTCGTTGGCGCGTACTGGCATCCTCTGCATTGGTATTCTGCCTCCACTACTCTTTTTGCCATGGCGATGGGTTGCGTTGCCAATTGGCTCAGGAACCGCTCGTTTCATTGCGCGATCACCGGCCCGCTGTTTCTCATCGCCGGGATCTTTTTTCTGTTTGCTGACTTGCGCATCGCTCGCGTAAATGGGCCTTTGGTGTGGTCGCTGCTCCTCATCGGAACGGCCGTGGCATTTCTCCTGGAATGGCGGTATGCGAAGCGCTCCTCCTCGACGGAAAACGCCTAATCCGTCGCGGAGAAATGTGCACACGAGCCAACGCGGCATGCCTCAGATAGACGTGCTAGCAGCCTTGCAAAATGTCTAATAGAGTTCATGCAAGGGCCAAGCTCTAGCCGATTAACGTAAGCATCAGCGCGATGTAACGTCAGAAGGCGGCGGCATGTTGCGGTGCTTCATCCACTCCATGCTGATCTTGTGGTTCTTCTTGTCCGCTGGAATCTCCTCCAGGCTCGGCATAAAAATTTGGAGACCCGCTTCAGGAGTCATTCTCGTGTATCCGTTCACCAGTTGATCCTGATAGTTCGTCAGATCCAAATCGAACCAAGCGTTCTTCGACAAATCCACCATCATCAAATCGACGTGCCGCATGGTGAGTTTCCCGAAATCGATGGTGCCACCTTGCAGTTGCATAAAATTTCGCCATTGCTCGACGCGCGCTACATCTTCCCGAGCGTCGCCGAAGATCTGCTGGAAGTCCGGATTGATGATGCGCACGCTGGTAAGCCGTCCGCGGATATGCGGTGGTGGAGCGGCGCTCCCCGTATCCAGGTAAATGTCATTATCCTTGACCTCCACGCCAGGAATACCGGTTGAGGGAAAGAGGCTGGCAGCCGTGACATTGAACCCGGCCAACAATTTCTTGAAGGGAATTTTTAGCAGATTTATTTTTGTCACCTGAATCTGAATGCGATTGTCAGGCGCGACTCCGATGGTGGAAATTACTTCGATGGGCAGAGGTACCACTTTGTGAAGTGTCCCCTTCAATTTAAGCTGATCGCCGTCGCCAGAAAGCTTGATATTCTTCAGCGGCGAATTGCTGATGCCTTCGTTAAGAAAGTTCGCCAGATCTCCGACGTTGGTGTGAATCACCCCGTTTTTCACGTCTATGTAAAACGATTCCGGATCATCTAAGGAGGGATTAGTATTACGTGAGGTGCGCGCCATCTGCCCGCGCAGCCAGCGTACGTACACGCGGAATCCGGTCGGCCCCTTGCGTAGCATCAAGTTGTGCGCGTAGATGTTCGTGGGCGCCAACGCGGATGAAGTGCCGGCGATAGGCGGGCCGCCGGCATCAATCACGTCGAGCTTAGCATGGGTGGAGGCTGATGGTGCCGTAGCGCGCGTGGTGCGCCACAGCCACCACCCCAGCAAAGCCACGATAGAGACGAGAGCAATGCCCAATGTCAGTCGAGCGCGCACGCGTTCAGCTAAACCAAATCCACCGCGACCGTCAATACTCCTTATCCTTGGTCACCGAAGATTTTTGTGGTGGTCGTGGCGGTTACGCTCCTCGTGCTCGCGGTCGCTCTTCCGTTCGCTTAGGCGCAAATTACGCCGACTCCAGTGCGTGAGATTGAGAAGATGAAACGGCTAAGGTGCTTCATCGAACAGTAGGATTATTCGACCGGTTTCTATGCTTGCGGCGGCGCTCTGAAAGGGATCGTGGGATTGACAATGAAAATGTTGCGGAGTTTGGGCTTGGGTGCAGTGATTGGGCTGTGCGTTCCCGGAGGCATCGTGGCGCAGCGGGCGCCTGCAACAAAACCGAGCGTGGCGGCTAAAGTTTCGGAGTTGGAAATTCAGGTGTTGCTTGATCGGGCGGGATTTTCGCCCGGGGAGATTGATGAGGGCGGAGGAGCGAATAGCCGGAGGGCTTTGGCGGCATTTGAGGCAGCGCATCGGATTGCTGCGGGGCCGCGAGGACGCAAGCTGCTACTAAAGGCGTTGCATGCAGGGAGTGTTGAGGCGATCGTGTCCTATAAGATTACGGCGGAAGATGCGAGTGGGCCATTCGCGGCGACGATTCCGGAAGACATGGACGAGAAGGCGAAGCTGGCGGGGCTTTACTACACGTCGGTGGTGGAAGAGTTGGGCGAGAAATTTCACTGTGCGCCGGAGCTGCTTAAGCGTCTGAATCCTGACGCGCATTTTGCGGCGGGAGAAGAAGTTAAAGTGCCGAACGTGTTGAACGCGGAGCATGAGGCTGGGGGCGATGAGCCGTCGGCGGGTGTGGCAGGAAAACGAGTGCCGACGACCGGCGCGAGAGGCCAGAGAGAATCATTGCATGCTGGGCTGAGAGTGGTGGTATCGAAGAGGACGGCGAGTTTGACGGTATATGGCGCACGAGGACGAATTACTTTTTGGGCGCCGGTGACAACCGGCAGCACGCACGATTTCCTGCCGCTGGGAACATGGCGGGTAACTTCGGTAACGCGCAATCCGACGTTTCATTATGATCCGGAGCTTTTTTGGAATGTCGATCCGGAAAAGGCGAAAGTAAAGATTGCGGCGGGCCCGAATAATCCGGTGGGAGATGTGTGGATCGACATCAATAAGCCGCATTACGGAATACATGGGACGCCAGAGCCTGGGCGGATCGGGCAAGTGGAGTCGCATGGGTGTGTGAGGATGACGAACTGGGATGCGCTGAAATTGGCGGGGCTGGTCGCGAAGGGGACGCCGGTGATTTTTCGGAAATAACGAAGGTAAGCGATCCCGTTTTTTAATTCTTGCAACGCCGCAGTGCAACCGGGCGGCCGTTGCCGTGATAGGTAACCGTTCTTGAGGATGGCGAGCCAGTGCCGGAAAAACCGTCCTGGGACTCCACACTCCGGTCTGCGACAGACACCTGAATGAGCGAAAACCAGCAGTGCATTGCGTTCTTCCGGCAGACGGATAAGGAACTGCGAACGATGCGAAATTGGACCGAAGCCAACGTTCTATTTGGCCTAAGTTGGTAACAACTGTGGTAACAACTGCGCCTAAAACCGCACATTTCCACTATTCCCGAAATCAGGAAATCGCTTGAAACATTGAGTATTTAACGTTTCGGGAGACTAACAACGGGTTGGAGGTTCGAGTCCTCCCCGGTTCACCAAATCCATTCTCAACACATCAGGCTCCTTCTAAGCCCGACTCGCGGCCAACTTGGTAACATTGGGTAACAACTCGGTTGCAATTTCATTCAGAGGCGCCCGGAACTGGTCGGTTTCAACGTGCTGATAGACAGAGAGCGTTGTTTGCACGCTGGAATGACCGAGAAGCTCAGACACCACCTTTGTCGGATAGCGCCTGAGTAGCTGGGTTGAAAGCGTATGCCTGAAGTCATGCCAACCACCGAGTGCCAGTCCGAGTTCCTTTGCCACCGGTCGGAGATGTCGATTGGCAGCGTTCTTCTTGGTCTATCGGGGTCCCGGATCGAGATCGGAAGACCCATACGCCTTGGCCAGTGATTTCATCCGCTCCAGTGCCGATCAGAATCCTGCCAGGCCGAGAGGTGGCCCAAGTTTCCGCCAATGAGCGCAAGAAACACAACGTTCATATCCGCGAGCGTCTAGGACAAATCTCCCGTTACCATTGCATGCGAGTTATTGTGACCGAAACTCAGATATTTTTTTATAAAGAGTCGGGAATTGCCCATAGGACGCCTGCGCGGGCTAGATCCCTAGTCGCGACGCTGCCATCCGTGCAGCATGGTAGCCGCACATTCCGTGCACTCCCGCGCCCGGCGGAGTGGATGAGGAGCAGAGATATATATCCTTGGCCGATGTCCGGTAGTGGCGCCACGTTGGCCGAAACAAAAACTGGGTAATGTCCAAGGAGCCGCCCGAAATGTCCCCGCCTATCAAATTGGCGTCCATTTTTTCCAGTGCCGCAGGAGAAAAAATGCGCCGAGCCAGGATACAGTCACGGAAACCAGGAGCGAAGCGCTCGATTTGCGCTTCGAGGGCCTCCAGCATGTCGAAATCTGAGCCGTTCGGCACATGGCAATACGCCCAAGCAGTGTGCTTCCCCGCGGGAGCGCGTGTGGCGTCGAACAGACTCGGCTGTGCTAGCAGGACAAATGGACGTTCTGAATGGCGGCCAAGCCGCATGGCTGCTTCGGAAGCCGCGATTTCGGCTGCGCTTCCACCCAGATGCACGGTCGCGGCACGCAAGCACTCGGCTGCTTTCCACGGAATCGGCTGCGACAAAGCGTAATCGACTTTGAAAGCTCCGGGGCCATAGCGGTACTTGGCCAATTGCCGTGTGTACGTCGTCGATAATCGGCTGCTTGCCATTCGTACCAACTGAAGTGGAGTCACGTCGCACAGCGTGACGTCATAATTTGCGAGAGATGTAAGGCTGTCGATACGCGCAGAGGTCGTTATTTCGCCACCGAGCGCCGCAAGATGGCTGCATAACGCTTTGGTGATGGACTGAGCGCCGCAGCGAGGAATTGGCCAGCCCACCGCGTGTGCCGCAGCGCCCAGCAAGACGCCAAACGCCGCGCTCAACGCTTCGTCGAGACTCAGAAACGAATGGGCGGCCAAGCCGGCGAAGAGCGCTTTGGTGCGTTCGCGGCGAAACGAAAAACCAGCAAGCATTTTCGCGGAAGGAAAAGCAACTAATCCGAAACGCGCAAGCAACAACGGATGGCGAGAAAACAGGCGAATGGGACGAAGCACTTCGGATGACAGGTCGGACCAGCGTTCGGCGAACGGCCCGATAAGCCTGCGCCAAGCTCTGCCATCCTGACCTAACGACGATTCAGCGTCGCGCACGTCGCGCTCCAGTGTGATCGCCGTGCCGTCATCGAGGGGATGGGCCAGCGGGCATGGCGAATGAATCCATTCGAGTCCGTGGTTCGATAATGGAAGTGAGGAGAAAAATGGCGACCCAGCAGCGAATGGATACACCGCCGATCCAAAGTCATGGAGAAAGCCGGGCAAAGTGAGCTCGAGAGTTCTCGCGGCGCCTCCCGGTTGAGGCTCCGCTTCGAAAACGTCCACCTTCAACCCTCGCTGCGCGAGAACAATGGCCGTCGAAAGCCCATTGGGACCGGCGCCGATGACGCAAGCTCTGCGTGTCAATTTAGGTTTTCCCTTCAGGTATCAGGTCACAGAGATGCGAATCACTGCCGCGGCGCAAGCGAATTCGGCCACTGGACAACTGCAATCTTACCGTCTGGTTCGCGCTCCAGCGTCGGCGCGTACAATCCCAGCAATTCCCGTCGCCACCACAGCCTCTGCGTTCGCTTTTCAACCGGCGTTGTGAACCAGTATTGCCAAATAACCGCACGCACCTGACGTGGTGGTTCGTGAGGAAAAGGATTCGCGGCAAAGAGCGAAACAACGTCCGAGCTGTCAGTCAGGAGCCGTTCTTCGGTTCTAGGCACAATCGGATTGGAGCGCCACTCGCCGAGCGATGCAAACCACAGATTCCAATCGAACCGCGGCTGATAGGGAGCATAGATGCCCGGCGCCTTGCTCGGGTCCTGCGGTTTAAACCGGAACGGATAGGTAACCCAGTTCTGCCCGTCCGCCGAACCCTGGAATTCGATTTCGTAGCGACCACGCGTCATGACCGCGAACAACCCATAGCGTCCGGCAATGCGAAATGGTTCGAGCGCAGCCACCGGCGTAGCTGGCAGTGGAAAACCGGGCCGGATCATCCAGATCATTTGCGCCGTCGATGCGTAGAAGAGCCACCCGAAAACAACCGCGGTTATCGCAGTCCTTGGAAATGCGAACTGAGTTCGAAACTGTCCGGTCCAGGTGCGGTCGCGATCTTCTTTCGCTACGGATGCTTCCGTCGATGGCGCTGCGCCAAGCTGGTCGGTGGAGTTTAAACTGAACCATGCGGCGCCCGCTCCGCATTCGGC
The DNA here is from genome assembly GCA_003224135.1 of Acidobacteriota bacterium. Classification (GTDB taxonomy): domain Bacteria; phylum Acidobacteriota; class Terriglobia; order Acidiferrales; family UBA7541; genus Acidiferrum. The sequence continues at coordinate 13,392 of QHYO01000020.1, forward strand.
TGTTGCCTTCGCCGTAGCGAGAAAACGTTCCTTCCAACGCCGCGGCAGAAACCTCGCCAGTAAATGGTCATCCAAGAGCAGAAAACCGAGCACCAGAACAAGATAATTCAGAAACGTGTAATTGGTCGTCAGGATGATCGCAATCTGCCACACCGTCATGGTGAAAAAACAAACAATTCGCCAGCGTCTCGGCAGGAAAAGCATCCACACCAGAACAAGCTCCAGCGCGAGCGTGCCGAATGCCGTCGACGCGTGAAACCAATATGGAAAGTGCTGGACGTACCACCCAAGCCACGTCGGCAACGGACCATTCTGGTAATACTCATCCATCGCCGTGAAGTGTCGCCATTCGGGATCGCCACTTGCAATTTTTGCGACCCCCGATTCAAAGTAAATCCGGAACCATTCCCAGAGCAAAAGGAACACACTGGCGCGAATGGGCGCATGCCAGCGGCCGAGTCCTGGACGCCATCCCTGTGGAGCGAGGAACAACGAAATAAATCCCGCCTCCAGCAGCATGCCATCCGATTGATAGCCGGAGAATTCCGATGCCGCGCTCA
>QHYO01000234.1:0-520 GCA_003224135.1 Acidobacteriota bacterium
TCCTGTACAAACGGAATCTGCGAGCCCGGCACCACCAGCGACACCGAAAGAAAATAATGCGAATCGTCGCGGCGGAAATACGAAGCGCCCGCGTAGACGGCCACATCCGTCGCAGGAAGATCAGAAGCAAGCTCGTCCTGAATCTGCTGTTCGCGGTCCGTACGATTTAAATGTTCGAAGTCCCGTCCGGCATAGTATCCCGCGCGGTATTCAAGCTTTATGTCCCGGCGATTCGATACAACCTTGATGTGGCGAAATCTGCCATCCTTCAAATGATTCGAGCTCGTGTAACCGAGAATGTAGTAAGCCGAAGTGTCTTTCTGCACCTGAGAAAAAACGCCGCTGAAGTCGTTCGAATCGAAAAATGCTTTTCCTCCAGTGTCCGCTGCAAGCGTCGATAGCGTCTCCTGTGTCGCGGCATTGCTGTTCAGGTCATTCAGGATCGAAGCACCCGTATACGCAGACTGCCCATGCAAGCTCGCATTCTGCGCTTCGCCTCCCGCGGGAAGCGCCTCTAAAC
>QHYO01000234.1:551-5499 GCA_003224135.1 Acidobacteriota bacterium
CAAACTCTTTTTTTGCGAAAGTCTTCCAACTGACTGAACAAGCGACTGCAACGCCAGCAACTTGCGGTCCGCGCTGAAGGTGTTGAAGTCCGTATCATCCGCGGTGAAAGCCCCACTCGTCTCGGCCGCCCCTTCGGAACTTCCCGTTGTTCCGTTATCGAACCCTTCCCCGGAATCCGAATTGTACGCATTGAGCGCGGACAGAATTTTCGACTTGTTGTCCGTGAAGTCGAGGTCGAGTCGCATGTTCGTCGACAATGAAACGATGGCGATCAGATCCGCCGCCTGCATTCTCGAATTGACGTATTTTTTTGCCGCGTCAACCGCGTGATCGATCTGGTCGGGCTCCATCGCCGAAAAATCAAAGAACAGCATGATCAAGCGGCGGTCGCGTGCGTCTAGGACCGGTTGTGCGGGAGCCGACGCACCAGCTGTGGGCGCAAACGCTCCTTCGGTGCCGGTCGCGGTAGGCGTCGTTTGCCCGGCAAGCGCCAACTCCTCGATATTTTCAAAATCGCAGCTCGAAACCTGTTGCTTCTGCCCATCCTCGAAAACTGTGAAGTCCTCGCGCTTCAGATCTCGAATGAGATTCCCTTTCTTGTCGCGCGCCACCACATTCACAAGCACGAGTTCTGTCGTTGCACGGATCGCAGGCGCGCTCTGCTGCGATCCCGCTTGTTGGGCAAGCATCGCGAGCGGAAGCTCCGCATTCAATGCGGCAAGGCTGACGATTGCCAAGATTCTTCGGAGCACCATTCGATCCCTTCTCTAAAACCGGAAGCGCGCGACCATCGTAATGCGCCTCATGTTGGCGGCGGACGTCACTTCGCCGAACGCCAGCGAATTCACGGTCGTGTTGAGGCCGGTGAATTGAACGATGTTAAAAATATTGTTGGCCTGAATGCGTAACTCCAGTGCGCGAGATTCGCGAATCTGAATTGTCTTGCTGAGGGCCATATTCAGCGAAAACTGCCCCGGCCCTTCGATAATGTATCGTCCCGCATCTCCAAGCGCGGAACCCGTTGGATTCACACAGTTCGCGGAAATCGACGGCGCGCAGAACGCCGCTGAGTTGAACCATTCGAGCGACGTTGGATTGCTAAGTGAAATCGATTGATCGGCCAGATAATTCGCTCGCTGCGAACCGCTGACGCCACGGCTGATGTCGATACTTCCCCCTCGCACGTTCGGCGTGAAATAAAAGCCCGAGCCCACCGTAGCGCTCCCGCTCCACTGCCAGCCGTTCAACACATGCGACAAAGTGCCTTTCGACGCCAGTCGATGATTTTCACCAAACGGCAAATCATACATCCAGCTTCCTGTGAACTTATGCCTCTGGTCGAAGCTCGAAAGACTGCGATCCGCCGCGATATCGAACGCGTCTTGCGCAACAACCACTCCGCCAAGTCCGATTGACGACGCATCATCGATGGACTTTGAGAAAACGTAACTGCCGCTGAATCCCAAGCCAGAAGACATCCGTTTGCGCACCCGAATCGACGCCGAATGCAGGATCGAATTCCCGGCGGACGATTCGTAAATGAAGGGCTGCGCGTTACTTGTGACAATCGCTCGTTCGACGTCGAGTCGAGTTCCCTTTGCGCCGTTGTAGCCGACGTTCAACAAAAAACCGTGTGGCAATTGTCGTTGCACATCAAAATTCCATACCTGAACGTAGCCCAACCTATACTTGGGATCGATGGCGTAATTGTTCGTGACCGCCGCGGACGAAGTGCCCGGGAATCCGTTGACGAGTGTCAGATCACTCGTGGCGGGATTCGTGACCGAGTTCGTTTCCGTGACGGCAAAGGGTGGTTGAAACGCAAAATTCTGAATCACCGTTCCGTATTGCGCGAGGTTGTAGTTGATTCCATACCCGAGCCGAACTACCGTTTGCTTCAAGGGCCGCCATGCCAGTCCGAGCCGCGGCGCAAAGTTATTTCGATCCGGCTGAACAAGCGATGCCGGGATGCTGCCAGAAGTCGGACCGCTTTGGCCTGGTTGGATGGGACTGGCAAAGGCGAAGTTGGGACCGACATCCAGATTCACGATGCGATTATGAGCTTCCGTGTAAGGACCGTTGTATTCATAACGTAAGCCGATATTCAGAGTAATGCTCGAGCGAAGGCGCCAATCGTCCTGTACGAACAGATCGTAGGAGTTGGCACGAAAGTCATAAGAATCTGTTCCGGATTGCAAACTCGTCTGCTGCGGCAGCCCAATCAGAAAGTCCGCGAAATCATACCCGGTGTTCGGCGCAGCCTGCGCACCTCCGCCGGAATAATCGCCGGTGGCAAATCCCGTAAAAACAAACGACCCGTTCGCGTTTCGCGCCGAGCGAAAGCTTTCGAGAATGCGGCGGTAGTCTCCACCGAACCGCCAGTTGTGCTTGCCACGGTTCCACGCGACGGTATCGGAGATCGTGTAGGTCTGATCCAGTTCGCGGCGCGGGGCCGGATCGCTCAGTCCGCCAAAGCTCGTGAAGCTCAGGCCCGGCAACCCAAAATCGAACGGATTGCTCGAAATTCCCGTGATCCCTGCGTTTCCTGCGACATCTTCGATCCCCGAGTACAAGTTCGTGACAGAAACATGATTGTGGTTATAGTTGAACCGCAGATTGTTCGTCAGCCGTCCTTTGCCGTATACCCATCCAGTCGTGGCATTCAATCCTTGCGTGCTGTTTCCCCCGTTCAGCGAAGGAAATATGCCAATGGTGTCCGTCGAAGCGCGCGACCAATTCAGCCCGAAGTTGATGTTATTCTGGTTACGCCGCCGGTTTCCCCCGCCCCCGCCTCCGCCTACTCCGCCGCCGGGTCCGATCTGAATGTTAGGAAAGGGTCCGGTGCTCGAACCAAAATTGTGAATCAAGCGCAGATTGACAGAGTCGGAAGTGCTCGCGCCCGAAGTCACATTATGAAAATTTTGTCCTGAAGCGGTGGTAGCAATGTTTGGCAGCGGAATGAATTGCAGCAGCGATTGCGCGGCGGAACTGATTTCCGCGGGATCGATCGCATTGAGCACGCCATTAAATTGATATTGCTGCCTGGTCTTGGGATTGAAGATTTGAACGGGGCTCTTGTTGTTGTAGGTTGCCGCTGAAAAATCTCCACTGCGTTCTGCCACCGTTGGAACGGTGGAATAGAAATCATACGGAGTGCTTCCGCGCGAACCATTCCAGCCCGCAAAGAAAAACCACTTGTTGCCACCGTTGAATAGCTTGGGAATATTCAGCGGCCCGCCGATGTTTGCTCCAAACCGCGCTTGGTTGTAATCAGCGCGGTCCGTCGAAATTCCGGTCAATGAATAAGGACGTGCATCGAGCGCCGAATTGTCGTCCTGAAAATACAAGAATCCGTGCGGCTGGTTGATGTTGAACTTGCGTCCCAAGCCTCCAATCATGATAGGTCCGCCACCTCCCGGCCCACCCGGCCCGCCTCCCCCAGGTCCGCCGCCCGAGCCACCGGCGCCGCCCTGCCCTCCACCTTGTAGATTCGCCCCACCTTCGCGCTGCATCCGTTCGCGAAACTCTTGAACACGATCTTCCAGATCTTGTTCGGAACCGCCCCCAAAATCCTGTGTGCGACCTTGCGTTCCACTAATGCTGACGGATTCCGTCGGACTGTCCGCACCCGCGCCATTCAAAGGCAGTCCCGAAGCGTCCCCTAAATTGCCTCCATTGCCGTTACTGCCTCCCGCAACTCCTTCGCCCGCAAGCGCCGAGAGCGTGCTATTCATCGCGAGGCTTTGAAATCCGCGCCGCGCCGTCTGCGTAGCCGCGTCCGCTTGCTGCTCTTTTTGACGTGAAGCGAGGATGAGTTCTGCCTCGACTTTGCCGGTGGGACTTTCAGGGTTTAAAACCACTTCCTGCGTCGCTGTCGCGAAGCCCATGAACTCCATGCGCACCACATAACGGCCACGGGGCAGCCCAGAGAATTGAAACGTTCCGTTCGTGGCGGTCACAGCCGAATATTTCTTGCCAGTCAGGGTATTCGCAGCCGTGACGGTAACGCCCGGCAACAATACTTTCCCATTGCGCACGCTTCCAGAGATTTGGAACGACGTCGCCGCAGATTTTGGCGGCTCTTGCGCGCTCGCCAGGCACATCAGGCATACCGCGCCAATCAGGGCTAGCGCAACGAAAACGATTAGTCCTCGCAAGAACTTGTTCAATTAGGTTGCTCCGGAGGATTCGGCGGAGTGGCAGGCGTTGTCGAACCTTGCGGCGCCGCGCCTCGGGTTCCCCGACCCTCGCCCATCTCCCGCATCCGTTTCCATTGCTCCGGCGGGATCACGTTCACTCCCTTTGGTACAAACACGTCATTTGCGACAGCTCCTCGCGCGAAGATGTGATCGCCCGGCTGAATATCCGCCATCGTGATACTGTCCCGACCGCGGCGCAGCGAAGTCTCCTCATTCAGCTCCAGCGTTTGCGTCACATTATCCATCCTCAAGACCGTCAGCTTTGGCGGCTCGACGCTTTTTACTTCACCCACGACATAATCTTTGCCCATCGTTCCCGGCATCGCGCCGCCAGGCCCATTCATTCCTCCGCGGCCCGTGAATCCCGGCGGCACGAGCGCCACCAGCAACGCGGTCGCCCCGGAGGAATCGCCCGCATCTTGTGAATCCTGGTTGGTTCGCACAATCACCGCATCTCCAACCTTGAAATCGCCGATCTTTGCCGGCTGCCTCTCCTTGCGAAATTCAGTACTGCTGGTGAGTTTTACGGAAACTTTCGTGCCGTCCTGCCGCGTAATTTCCATCGCATCGATCTGGATTGCCGAGATCTTCCCAAACAGGGGCCGGCCGCGGCCCTGTTGCTTGCCCGGCGAAGCCTCGGGCTCACTTTGCATCGTAGTCGGCGGTCCTGGAGGTGCTGCGTCCGTATTCGGCTGCTGCGATTGTGCCCGTCCGGACGGCACAAGGATCATCAACAGAGCTGCGATGA
>QHYO01000237.1 GCA_003224135.1 Acidobacteriota bacterium
ATTGTCGTAGTGGAACTTCGTGCCGGGCTCGAACTGCAAGTCGCCGCTGCAGAATTTTTTTACAAAATCGTCGACCGCGTAGTAGTTGCGCGAAACGTCGGCAAAGAATTTGGGATCGTCGGTGTAGCTGGGGATTCCGGACGTGTGGCTAAGCAATTGGCTAATGGTAACTTTTGAGCCGATTTCCTGGCGGTAGTAGGCGAGATAGTCGGAGATATGACCGTCGAGCTTGATGGAGCCCTTGGCCACCTGCTGCATGATCAGCATGGAAGTGAATCGCTTGGTGATGGAGCCAAGGCGAAACTTCACGTCCGGCGTGTTAGGGATGCTCCACTCGCGATTGGCCAGGCCGTAACCCTTTTTGAAAATGACCTTGTCATGGTCCGAGACCAGCACGGTGCCCGTAAATGAGCAGCAGTCTGCATACTGCGCCATGAACTTGTCGATTTTTGCGACGTTGTCGGGCGTGTCCGCGGCGTAAGCGGACGGAATTTGCCACAGGAGAGTCAAAAGGAGAAGGCACAAGATCAATTTTTTCACGGTGGTCCTCACATCTAGAAATGGCCTTGCTTTGCGAGGCAGATTGTACATCCGGGACGTCGGCGGCGCACCGCACCCATGCACCGTCCAGGGAGCCCGAATTCGTGGCTTCGAATTCCATAACCATCGCCCAAAGAGCCGCATTGGATACTGAGCTCAGAGAAGGAGGCTCCAGCGGTTCATCGCAACCCGGAGATTCTCCTCGGAAAGTTTGTGCTGTTGCTTTCTGACAGTTGGGGCTGTACGTTTCGGACGCATTGGTCATGGAAGCAACTTCTCCGGCAAGCCGGCTAATCAGTCTTTGAGACAGGGCATGAGAATTCTTTTGCACTTGGAGCTAGAATGCGAGGATGGTTCGCCAAGAATGCATTGAGAACAGCCTGCATTCGATTTTCTCGGACTGCCGCTTCGCTCTCCGCCAACTTCGCAAATCACCGGGCTTCGCCGTCACTGCAGTTCTCACGCTCGCCCTTGGCATCGGCTCCACTACAGCCATTTTCAGTGTCGTCAACGGCGTTCTACTCAATCCCTATCCCTATAAGAATAACCAGAGGCGCTTCCGGTTGTTAGGCCGCGACGTGATACTCGCTCTTAACCAGGCCGCTCGGATAGTGCTGCGTTGCTACGTGACGGAGACGCAGATCGCGCGTTAGAGCGCCGAAGAGAGGAATTCCGTCGCCTATGAGCACAGGGACGCGGGTGATAATGAGGCGCTCGACGAGCCCTGCGCGCAAGAACCCTTGAATCGTGATCCCTCCGTCTACGTACAGGTTGTGCGCACCGCTAGCCGCGAGTTTCGAAACGATCTCAGCCGGAGGCCCGGCCATCTGTTCCAGAACGGCCGGCCCCACGGGCCGCAGATAAATCGACGGGTCTACTGCTCAGGACCACTACGCGCTTGTTGCCATATGGCCAGACCGCAAAGTTCAGCACAGTCTCGAAGGTCTTGCGGCCTATCACTAGCGCATCGACGCTGGCCATGAACTCGTCGTAGCCGTGGGACTCGCCGCCTCCCGCCGGCAGAAAATCGAGATCGCCGTTCGGTCGTGCAATGAAGCCGTCGACACTGGTCCCAACAAAGACTGATACAGTCATCGTAGACTCCTCACCTGCTAGAGCATTTGGAGCAATTTCTAAGCGATCTGGATCTTTTTGATCATCTGGTCCGAGAGAATAAAATTAGCCAAGCGACTTACAGTTCGTGGAGCGGGAGTCGTCAACCGGCCCTGGCGGCGCCAAGCCGAGCTTTGCTCCCTGCGAGCAAGCGCGATTCGCGTTCTTGTCGTAAATCCGGATGTCCCGATTCTTCAAGACTACTTCAAACCTGGTACGCATCGCCACGGCGCTGCCAGCCGTAGTCCACTTCTGTGTTTTGGTACGGGCCAACGCTAGAGCGATAGGTGGGTTCGCGACAAAATGCGACAACCTCAATGCCGGAGTGGACGTCATTGACGGGTTCCCGTGAAGAAGGGAATCAGAAAGTTTCATGCTTTCCAGGCACCACATCGATTGTGCGTAGTTGCCGCTCGCTTCTTGCTCACTCTTCTCCACCAAGGGCGTCCATCGAACTGGGGTGTAAGGCCGACGCGGGGCCGGGGCGATTGTCTGAGGTCCACGTTGAGAGGAGAAGTTCGATCATGCGCAACGTGTGGAAGTGTGTTCTTTCCATTCTGGTGGGGTGTGGAGCACTGGCGGGGAATGCCGGTGCGCAATTCAAGAACGGGAGTCAGCCGACGGAGCTGAATATTCCGCGTGCAAGCCAGCGCGGGACCGTAACGCAAAGGATTGGGCTCACGGATATCACCATTACTTATCACAGACCATCGGTCGGCGGGCGGGAGATCTGGGGCAAGACGGTGCCCTATGGAAAGGTGTGGCGCGCGGGCGCGAACGAGAATACGACGATTACTTTTACCGATGACGTTTCCATCGAAGGAAAACCACTGCCGGCGGGGAGCTACGGATTGCACGCCATCCCGGACAAGGATCAGTGGACGATTATCTTCTCCAAGAATTCGACGTCCTGGGGCAGCTTCAGCTATGACGAGAAAGAGGACGCGCTGCGCGTGACGGTGAAACCGCGCGCGGCGGAATCGTTTGAGGTACTGACGTACGTTTTCGATGACATCAAGCCTGATTCCGCGGCCGCAACTCTGCGATGGGAGAAGCTGGCCATCCCTTTCCACGTTTCCGTAGACGTGAAAGCCGTGGTATTGAAGAGCATCAAGAATGAACTGCGGAGTGTGGGCGGGTTTACCTGGGCCGGATACGACGAGGCGGCGCAGTGGTGCCTGGACAACAATTACAACCTGGAAGAAGCGCTGAAGTGGGAAGACACCTCGATTCAAAATGAGGAACGCTTCGAGAACCTGGAAACCAAATCGCGCATCCTCGATGCCATGGGCCGCAAAGATGACGCCGCGAAAGCGTACTCGACGGCCTTTGAGAAAGCCACCGCCCTTCAGCTCTATGTTTACGCCCGAGGCATTCAGCGGCAGGGGAATGCCAAGCGCGCCTTCGAGCTTTATCCCCAAGTTCCGAAGAAGGATGCGAACCACTGGGTCAGCCACTTGGCGCTGGCACGGATCTCGTCTAACACAGGTGACTTTCCGACAGCTGCCAAAGAGATGACACAGGCAATCAGCGGGGCGCCGGATGCGACAAAGCCATTTCTTCAGCCTCTTCTGAAGCGTCTGGAGGCGAAAGACGACATCAACAAGTAGATGGAGTCCCTGAGGTGGGTGCCATGGCCGCTCCAGCGAAATTTCGTGTTGATGTCGCCATGCGTGAGCCTTGAAGTATTTTATTGCGCCACATTTCGCACCCTATCGGTTGTGAATTCCGTCCTGACGTCGAAGCGATTTTCGGGAGAAATTGTCACTACATGGACCGCATCGATGTCTTCCTCTTGCGTTGGAACTTGCAGCTTGCGGAAGGTTGCGGCGACGCCGGGAACGGGAATCTTCTCTTTCCCGCCTCGCTGGTTGTTTCGCCGAATCGCATCGCGCAGAGAAGTTTCAAAGAAGTAGACCACCACGCGAAATCTTGCTGCCCGCGCCGGCGCAATGTATCGCGCTCGGTCGCTTGACGATGGATTCGTGTTGTCGATCACAAACGATTGTCTGCCCTGCAGGCAGGCGGCAAGGAGAAGCTGTTCCCGCTGCCGCGTTCGCAGCATATCCAGGCTTATGCGAACGTGACTTTCAGAGAAACGCTCGCGATAGAAAGATGTCTTTCCCGAGCCTTGAACGCCAACGAAAATTATTGCCTCCATTGGCGCACTACAGACCGGGCGTTTCGACCGGTCCGATCAAGACGTCCGATCTTTTGAGCTTTGGCAACTTTGCAGGCCGCGCACCGTTGCGCGCAGCTCCGGCCACTGGAACATATTTCAATTGAACCTGATCGCGTGCACTGCGCAAGAGCAACCCGCCGCGGCTCATATCTCCACGCCCGACAAATTCCGCGGGAAACATCAGCCTCTCTCCAAAAATGCCAAGGAGAGGCTCAACGTATTTTGATGTTGCGACGCTGCCCAGCAGCACGATCTCGCAATGATCTCCGCCATGATCGCGCAACTCTTCGAGCGTGAACAGTCTGTCCGGCGAAACCAGGCCTCCCGAAGCGGTGATCACTACCACACCCGGAACCCCTGGTGGCGGGTCGGCGTAAGCTCGCGCATAGGCTAACTTGCCTCGAAAATACAAACCGCTAATGAAGGTGAAAATTTCTCCAAGAGGTACTCCCCCGTTGCGAAGGCGGTCGGCCATGGGCGACTGGACGGCGTCTTTCAAGAGCAAGTTTCCACGGAGGCCGGATGCATTTGCCGGCGAGAGCAAGAAAATTCGACGCCGAGTGGATCGCAAGAAGAGGGCTCTCTCGGGGAAACCGCTCTCTGAGGGAATGTTACCGATTAACTTGATCCTTTTGCTTTGCATCTCTGCGGTTGCGACAATCTCGGCAACAAATCTAATCATAGCGCAACACTGAGGATGGGGAAAATGCGCAAGTCATGGGCACTTTGAAGCAAAGCCGTGGTGGAGAGCCTGCTCGGCAGAAACGTGACTTGTTGGTCGGACTGGGCTCTAAATGACTTCGGGATGGATTTTTGTGATTTAATTGTCAGCGTGGAACAGGCTCAAATCAGTCCGCGCCCGGTAGTCGGAGCGATCATCGTGGTGAGCGGGGTCGCTGTGTCATTCCTGCTGTGGCTGCTGTACGTCCATCATGCTTCGGCTGATTTCACCGGACGCTGGATGTTTTTGCCGACTCTTAACGCACTTCTGAACGGATTGTGCGCGATTGCGCTCTGCGTGGGATTGTATTTCATCAAACATCACAGCAGGGAAGCGCATCGCAGGAGCATGCTGCTGGCTTTCGCGTTCTCGTCCGTCTTTCTCATCAGCTACGTTGTGAACCACGCGCTGCACGGCGACACGATTTTTCCCGGCCATGGCCCGGTGCGCACTCTGTACCTTTCCATTTTAGCCAGCCACGTAATCCTTTCCATCGTCGCGCTGCCGATGGTGCTCACGACGTTCTTTCTCTCGCTGACCGGCCGATTCACAATGCACCGCCGAATTGCGCGTTTCACGTTTCCCATTTGGCTCTACGTTTCGATCACCGGCGTGGTGGTTTTTGTTTTCCTCAAAATGTATGCGTACTAGCTATTCACTGGTGCCTCAGCAAACTGACTAAAAACTCGGCCGGGCATTTGCGGTAATCGTCTATGATGCAGCCAGACCCCCAACGACTCGGATGCCAATGGAAAAGGCATCGGAGCTCGTTTCGTGCAATAAATAGATTACTCCTGGACAGATCCCATCAGCTCTCTCCAGAGAGACATCGCATTTTGTGGGTTCGAATAGGGTTCCCTCAATGGGTCGCGCCCGAATCCGGCACAGTGTCAGGTTTCGAACGAACACGGTGGGAACACGTCCGCAAAAACTGACGTTACCCTCCGTGCGGAAATCTAAGATCCACGCACTACCGGTTGCGGTTTAGTACCGCTTGTGGAACTTGCCGTCAACTGCGAAACCGCCGTTTTCGTCTCTAGTCACGCTAGCGGACCAGCGCTTATTGAACTGGTATTCCCCCTGGATGAGTTCTCGCTGTGTGGAGGTCACGTCGGTCGCGAAAGTGAACAAGAAG
>QHYO01000236.1 GCA_003224135.1 Acidobacteriota bacterium
CTACGACCTCACAGCGCGTGCGAACTGAAGATTAGCAAACGCTTCGGGCACATGAAAATTCGGTTGTGGTGTGTGCGTGGGCTGCCAAGAGGAGTAGAACCGCGGTTCAGTGGCGCCTTCGACGCGGAAAAAGTTTACGCGCCAGTTTTCGGAAGGATCAAAAACTTTCGTCAGCGAGCACATTGGCAGGACAAGCTCTGCAGTCCAAACTTTCTCGAATTGATCGAGAACGGCGCGTGACTTCATGCCACTCAAGGGATCGCGTTTGCCGTCTGGAGAGATTTCGAGATCGATCCACATACCATTGGGGCTGATTTCGAATTCCCAGTAACGACGTGCCGGGCTGGCATCAGTTTGGATGAAGACTTCGGCGACGTCCCGGTCCCACAATTGGTCGCGGCGGCCGTTGGGTTCGCAGTCTTCAAAAACGGTGAGCGTTCGGTAGCGGCACCGAAATTTCAGGTACAACACGTTCTCGGTCCAGAGAACGCGCACTTCCGTCTCGCGTTCTGCGTCTTCATTTTTGCCTCGCCAGTCGTGGTCGAAACGAACTGGCTCCGCGAGATTCCAGGAAGCCTCAAGCGGGAAGCCTCTAGGGTCAACCGGGCCGGTGAGTTCGCAGGCGATAATTGTGGCAGGTTTCATGCCAAACACAGCATAACGGAAATGTCACGGCCTGCAGACTCTTTGCGCACCATCGTTTGCACCACAGCAAAACGGTGCAAAACGCCGTGCTAGCATCACAAAATATCCAGAGCACAGTGTGCCGGAATTGTTCCAATTCATATCGCGGAGGCCGTAATGGTCGAAGCAGTTAATCCAGAAGAATTTGTGACGCAACAACAAAGGAAAAAAATCGAAGATTATGAATATGTGAGAGTGCTGCTGGACGCTGGCGTCGCGCACATGACGCTCAACCGCCCCGAGCACAATCTGTTGAACGAAGCGATGCTCCGCGAGCTTGCCGAAGGCATCGAGTATTCCGGCTCGCGCGAAGATATCAAAATCATCCTGCTGGATTCGGCGTGCAAGGTTTTCTGCGGCGGAATCGAAATCGGAGAATACACCTCTCAACGCGTCTTCCAGATGCTTGACGCGTTTCACGCGGCGTTTGCGGCGATGGTCGATGTTGCGAAACCGGTGATTTGCGTAGTCAACGGTCCCGCGATCGGCGGCGGCGCGGAACTGGCTGCTTTCGGCGACCTGGTGATCGCGACGCCAAAAGCGCGATTCGCCCAGCCGGAAATCACGATCGGAATGTTCCCCCCTCTCGCGTCCACAATTTTGCCTTACCTGGTGGGACCAAAAACCGCCCTTGAACTAGTGCTTACAGGAGAACCCGTGACGGCAGAGCGCGCGCTGGAACTCGGACTCGTCAACCGGCTGGTGCCCGAAGCGCATCTAGAAACAGCCGTGAAGGACCTTGTCACACGCATGACAGGACACTCCGGACCTGTTCTCACGATGGCGAAGAAAGCGATTTTGGGCGGCATGGGACTTTCACTGAGCGACGGACTGAAGCACTCCATGAACATTTTCCTGAATGAATTGTACCGGTTGGAAGATTCACAGGAAGGTTTGCATGCGCTGGTGGAAAAACGCAAACCAAACTGGAAGAACCGCTAACCGCGTCAGAAAATTTCCGAGGTGGCCAACATGCAGCTCGTTTGATTCGATTTGACGCGCATCGCACTCACGGCTTACACTCGGTTCACAATTTGCAGGCAAGGGGAGCGGGGAAGGCCGTGAAACTCGGCCGCGGTCCCGCCACTGTAATCGGCTGAAAGGCCGTAAGCCAGGCTACCCTCCCGTGCCGCAGTTTGCGGAACTCCTCGCGAGAGGGAGGTGCGCTTTTTGCCCCACGGGACTCGCGGGGCATTTTTTATTTTTGTCGGCTTTGCGAAAAATCACGAAGAACATTTGCCGGGAGAGCTGCTGTACGTTGAAAATCTTCACATCAAGTTTGCTCCTTCGTACTGTCGTGGCCGCGGCGTTGCTTTGCGTCGCGCCAGGCATGACCCACTTGCGCGCGGAACAAACTCCAAGCGCTCCTCCCGCGAAAGACTCGTTCCGGACAGTTCAAGATGAAACCGGCCGCAGCGTACGCATACCAGTTCCGGTGCGCCGCGTGGTTTCTCTTGCTCCAAGCATGACGGAATCGATCTACGCGCTTGGCATGGACGATTTGTTGGTCGGGGATACCGACTATTGTGACTACCCGGCGGACGCGGTGAAAAAGCACAAAGTGGGTGGAGCGATTAACCCCAGCCTCGAAGAGATCGCATCGCTGAAGCCGGACGTGGTGCTGGTTACGAAAGGTTTAAACAGGCTGGAGACCGTGCAGGCGCTCGACCGCCTTGGCATCGCCGCATACGCGACGGACCCGCACACGGTGGACGAGATTCGCGGCTCCGTTCATCGCTTGGCCGACGTCCTTGGCAATCCTGCCGCTGGAGAGGCGCTCGACAGCGAACTCCTGCAGAAAGAAGCCGGCTTGCACGAGCGATTGCAAAACTCTATACCCAAGCGCGCTCTCTTTATCGTCTGGACTGATCCACTCATTTCCGTCGGCAAACACACATTTATCGCCGACGCCTTGATGCTTGCCGGTGCCATATCGATTGTCGAATCATCGCAAGACTGGCCGCAGATGAGCCTGGAGGAAATGGTGCGATTGCAGCCCGAGGTTCTGGTATTCGCATCGGGTCATTCGGAAGCAGTCACGCGCGACATGGAAGCTCTGGCGAAGCGCCCCGGATGGAATGATCTCGACGCGGTGAAATACCGCAGGTTCGCCGTGATCAGCGACGCAGTCAACCGGCCAGCTCCAAGATTACTTTCCGCAGTCGAGGATCTGGCGCGCCAATTGCATCCCGACGCGTTTGCCGGCAGGTCCGGCACTTCGAAAGCCGCGGGCCCGGTGGAGAAAAACTGATGCGACCCCTCACGCTCAGCCGGCTCTTGCTGCAATGTGTGATTCTCGGAGCGATTCTTTTTTGTGTGATGGTCCTGGCATTGAAATTCGGCGCGGTTCACGTTTCCTTATACGGACTGGGCCGTGATTTATTGCGGGTGTTCCTGGGCAAGAGCACCGAAATTTCCAGCGAGTACAGCCTGATTCTCAATATCCGGTTGCCGCGGATTCTGCTTGGAGTCCTGGTGGGCGCCTCGCTGTCTGTCGCGGGTACTAGTTTTCAGGCGCTCCTGCGAAATCCACTTGCCGACCCCTACGTGCTGGGAGTGTCGAACGGCGCCGCCGTCGGCGCGATTCTCGCTTTACTGCTGGAGCCACACCTCGCACTCACGCCGGAAATTGCGTCCGTATTCACGCCCCTCGGAGGATTCCTTGGAGCGGCAATTGCCATCACCGCGGTCTATTTTCTGGGCCGTCGCGAGGGGAGAATTGACAGCAGTACGTTATTGCTCGGTGGAGTCATCACAGCCTCCTTGCTCTCCGCCATTATCATTTTGCTGCTCACTACGATGCCGAGCAGCAATGTTCGCGGCATGGCGTACTGGCTCATGGGTGAACTCTCCGCCGTACCATCCAGGCCGCTTGGCTGGGTACTTCGCGTCGGGTTTCTAGCAGCGGCTGCGGTCATCTACACAACTGCGTCCGATCTGAATCTTCTTCTCTCGGGAGAGAAGGAAGCGATGCACCTCGGCGTGGATGTTCGCCGCGTGCGCCTGATCGTTTACATCGCTGCGTCCGCACTCACGGGCCTCGCCGTGGCGATGAGCGGGTCGATTGGATATGTGGGACTTCTGGTGCCTCATGTGATGCGAATGATTTTTGGTTCGGATCATCGAATTCTTATTCCCGCTTCGGCATTCGGCGGCGCAATTGTTTTGGTGATTGCGGACACGCTCGCAAGAACGGTGGCCGCTCCGGCGGAACTTCCGGTAGGCGCAATTACGGCAATTGCCGGTGCGCCACTCTTCATTTATCTCCTGCGAAGGAAGCTCGCATGACTGCCACGGCTCGATCGACGTCGTCGCGCAACCCGATGGATGCCGCCCGCGCAGCGGCTGAACCGCGTCTCAGCGTTGAACAGGTTAGTTACGCGTACTCGCCGAATCCACAGCAAGCGCCAATTTTTACCCTGGAAGCCACGAGCTTTCATGCCAAGGCCGGAGAAGTGACAGCGATTCTCGGGCCGAATGCGAGCGGCAAGTCGACCCTGTTGCAGATTATTTCCGGTGCGCTGCATCCACTTTCCGGCCGCGTGCTTCTGAATGGATTCGTAACCCATGACCTCGAACCCAGGGCGCGGGGCCAGCGCATCGCAATGGTGCAGCAGGAAAGCCAGCTACTTTTTCCCTCGAAGGCTTGGGAATTCGTGATGCAGGGCCGCCATCCTTACGGTAGATCTTTGCGATTTGAAACCGACGACGATGTTTTGATCGCGAAGAACGCACTGGCGCAGGTGGGAGCGGAGCATCTCAGCGACCGTTGGATGGACCAAATTTCCGGTGGCGAAAAGCAGCGAGTGATTCTGGCGCGGGCGCTCGCGCAACAGCCGCTGCTGCTTCTGCTGGATGAGCCTACATTGCATCTGGATATCGGGGCGCAGGTGGATTTGCTTGAAACGTTGCGGCGGCTTGCTGTTGAAAATCGTTACACCGTAGTGATCGTCACGCACGAACTAAACCTGGTCGGCGAATACGCGGACCAGGTTGCGCTCTTGCAGAAAGGCAAGTGCCTGCGCGTTGGCGCGCCGGCGAGCGTGTACCAGCGCGATTTGCTCGAACAAGTTTTCCAGACACAGCTCACCGTGGAGTTGGGCTCGACAGGCCGGCCCCGCGTGAGCATTTTGCCTGGATCGGGGTCTTAACTCAGGCTTTCGAAGTACAAACCCTGTTTTTTCGCGCCGCGGAAATTTTCGCGGCTCTCTGTAACCCATAGCGGGCGAACCTGCCCCTACCACAATCATCGCGGACTTCGTGCACGGGAAGACGGAGCGTCCTTCGTGAAATTCTACGAAGAAACGCCAGCCGTCGCCGCCGCGCGACTGTAAGGCGGGACTTCGCAAGCCACCCACTGTATTGCGGCCATCATTTCGAGCCCGATGCGGGAAGGATGCTTGCACGCAACGCCGCCAAGCCAGGAGACCGGCGAGGTCCGCAATCTCGCTTGAAAAGCAAGAAGCGAGACAGCCTTCAACTCCCGCGCGTGAGGGAGCGGAGGAGAAAAATGAAAACCATTCTGCTTCGCGTAGTAATCGCTTCTCTGATTTTTATCTCAGTCGCTGTATCCTCGAACGCGCAGTCCAGTCAGACCGATACTCAATCTCCCGATGCCCAATTAAAAGGAACGCTGCTCGACGCGAGCGGCGCCGGCGTGGGCGGCGTCCAAGTCGTAGCGCAACTGGTTGGCAATTCGCAGGCACATCTCTGGAAAGCCACAAGCACCACGGCTGGCGAGTACACGATGACGCTTCCGCCAGGCAAATATCGCGTGACATTTCAACGGAGCCCATTCGTCACGCGTGAATTCGTTTTCGATTTAACCGGCGGTTCGGCGCGAATTCTCGACCTCAAACTGGAGCTCGAGCGTGTGTCGTCGAGTGTGGTGGTGACGGCGGAAGCGGAGCCCCTGCAAGTCCAGCAGACGACAGCTCCTGTGACTGTGCTGACCCGCGAGGACATCGATGCGCGGCGCTCCGTCACGCTTCCCGACGCGCTTCTATACGTGCCGGGAATTTCAATTGGCCGCACCGGTTCTGAAGGCGGCACGGCTTCTGTCTTTTTGAATGGTGGAAATTCCAGTTACACAAAAGTGTTGGTGGACGGCACTCCGGTGAATGAACCCGGCAATGCGGTTGATTTTTCAAACTTCACAGTCGACAACGTCGACAAAGTGGAAATCGTTCGCGGAGCCGAGAGCGCGATCTATGGCACTGACGCCGTCGCGGGAGTGATCCAGGTCATTACGCATCGTGGCACCACACGTATTCCTGAAGCGAGCGTGTTCGCGGAAGGCGGAAGTTTCAGCACCGGCCGCGGCGGCGCTCAGCTCAGTGGACTTGTCGGCCGGTTCGACTACTCCGGAGCGGCGTCCTATTTTTCAACGGATGGACCCGACGACGAAAATCGCTTTCTGAACCGGACGCTCTCCGGAAATTTTGGCTATCGCCTGGGCGAAGACAATCAGCTGCGGTTGACGTTGCGCAACAATACCAGCAGCGCACAAACGCCGGGCCAGACCTTGCTGCAGCCACCGAATCTCGACGAGCACACGGACTATCATTTCTTCAGCTCGAATGCCCGCTGGGCTTTTGCCACCGGCAAGCACTGGCACCATCATCTCGCTGGTGCCGAATCTTACGATCACGAATTCATCGCCAATCCCGTGCAGAGTTTCTTCGCCACGGATCCCTTCGCCG
>QHYO01000238.1 GCA_003224135.1 Acidobacteriota bacterium
TGCCTGCTCCTTGCGTGGTGCTGTCGGGAGTCGTGCTGATCAGCGCGGGTGC
Source organism: Acidobacteriota bacterium (assembly GCA_003224135.1). Taxonomy (GTDB): domain Bacteria; phylum Acidobacteriota; class Terriglobia; order Acidiferrales; family UBA7541; genus Acidiferrum. The sequence continues at coordinate 53 of QHYO01000238.1, forward strand.
CGCTGCCACAATATTGATACGAACGACGCCGGAGAGCACGCCAGACTGTTGCATCACGTCAATGAATGCTGGGACTGCAGTGTCCAGGTTGGCTGCAGGAATGCGCGCGCGCAAGACGGTGGGCGAAACAAAAGTGGTGTCGACGGCGCTGCCATTCACACGCGCAGTGCTGGTCGAAGTGAAATTGCTTCCGTTGAGATAGACATCCTCGAAATACGAACTCTGCGCGACCGTCGAAGGATTCACTGCGGACAAAGTGGGCGCACCGACCGGGATTACGGATGCGTTGGTCTGGCCGCTGCTGGTGCTGTCAGCCTGCAAAGTTGCCTTGACCACGAATGTAGTAGAGGAGCCGATCTGCGCAGGGGCGCTGTAGAGGCCAGTCGTGGTGATCGTGCCGGTGGTAGCATTGCCGCCCTGAACGCCGTTCACGTACCAATAGACCGCCGTCGATTGGCTCGACGTATCAATCACGTTCGTGACGGTATCGGTAAACTGAAACGTTTCTCCTGGGCTGAGTGTCACGCCTGCCGTCGGAAATACGGTGACTGTCGCGCCGGAACTGATGGTTACGGTGGCCGAAGCGGACTTCGAGGTATCAGCGACGCTGGTGGCGGTCACACTAACGGAGGACGAGTTCAGTGCATTGGCGGGAGCCGTATACAGTCCCTGCGTCGTGACGGTGCCCACGGTCGCGTTGCCTCCTGTCACGCTATTTACGGACCACGTCACGTTCGTGTTGTCGTTTCCGGTGACCGTAGCTGTGAATTGCTGCGTGGCCTGCAACTTCACAGTTGCGGTAGTGGGAGTGATCGTGACGGCCACCGTCTTCGAACCGCCGCCACAACCGATGACCACGGCAGACAACAACAGCGATACTACGCAGGTGAGCTTTTCCGAGTTTTTCGACCGCACTAGATCAAGAGCTTCAGCTGGCATGAAGTGTTTCTCTCCCTAAAAAGTTCTACTGACAGAAAACTTGAAAGTGGATCGCCGCTCGTTGAAATAAACTGTTTGCGGAGTTTTCAGAAGATCGTCCAGATAAGGAGCGATCTGCAGGTCGTAAACGCCGGGCGGCAACGAGTTTTTAAACGTGTCGCTTAAATAGAAAGCGTTTGAGGGTGCTGTGACCACATGCGAGTACAACGTTGGATTAAAAGCCCAGTACACGCGGAAAGGCGCCTGCACGATTGGCAACTGCACGATGAATTCAACGCCGGTGGACGTGCGCGGAGCAAAGTTCGATCCGGGTGCGAGCTGAAGCGAGTTGCTGATCGAAACATTGGGAAAGGTAGTTTGCAGCTGGTTGAAGCCATCGGCGTCGAGCTTCAACTGGCTGCGCCGCAGAATTCCGTTCACGCCTCCATCGAAAAACAGCGACATCGAAACGGGTCCGGCAAGCGGAATCCGATATTCGACGTTTCCAATAATCTGGGTGTCTCCGCCCGGGTAAACGATGGTGTAGCTGAGCAGCGGCACACCGATGGTTCGTGTGACGGGTTGTCCAGTGCCGCTCAACTGATTGGGATCGTTGAAGCTGACGGAGGTATTCGACGTAACCGGGACGAACGCGATGGGTGAAACTGTGCGTATATCGAATCCTCGAATGCTGTCGTCTCCGCCCGTATAGAAGCGGTTGTTAGGCGCAGGCTCGATTCCGCCGTAGCCGGTAACAAAAGCGGTTTGCAAACGAAAACCGAGAACATTGCGGCGATGGATGGGTCGAAAATATTTCGTTTCAAAAATAGTGGAAATGCTACGCGCGTTTCCGCCTATGCCTTCGACGCCGAGAGACAAGAGGAAGCTTTTGCCATGCGTC
>QHYO01000239.1 GCA_003224135.1 Acidobacteriota bacterium
GGAGTTTTCTTGTTCGTGTCAGCGACGCTCGTCTTGCTGCTACCAAGGAAAGCACAAGCGCTGGCAAAGCGCTGATTGTTGCCGAGTGGTCGCAACTCTTACCTAATCGCGTTGCATCAGATTTGCCCGTCATACGACTGGAATCCGGCCCAGACCTGGCTTCAGAGGTTGTGTCGGGAATCGCCTGTTTTTCATCGTGTAGTGTAACTTCTTGACAGCCTCCGCCGTATCTCAGGCTAAACCTCTCACAAGCGAGGACACATGAGTTCCACCAAGAACCCAGGCAGATTCGCGGGCTTGCTGTATCTACTTACGTCAATAGTTGGCTTCTTCGCTTTGGGCTATGTTCCCGGCAAGCTGATCGTGCACGCAAACGCATCGGCGACGGCCAACAACATCGCGGCCTCCGAGACGCTCTTTCGCCTTGGCATCGCGGGCGAACTCATCGGCCAGGCCGGTTTTATCTTCGTGGCTCTCGCTTTGTACGACCTGCTCAAGGGGGTCAACCGGCGGCACGCCTCGCTCATGGTGACATTGATTGTGGTCTCGATCCCGATAGCGTTTCTGAATGAGCTGAACGCAATCGCTGCCCTCGTCCTCGTGCGCGGGGCTGATTTCCTATCTATATTCGAAAAGCCTCAGCGGGATGCTCTGGCTATGCTTTTCCTCAATCTGCATCATCACGGATTTGTTGTTGCCGAAATATTTTGGGGTCTTTGGCTCTTGCCCCTCGGACTGCTTGTGTACAGGTCGCGATTCCTGCCGCGGTTCCTTGGCGTTTGGCTCGCCCTCGCCGGCTTCGCCTGGGTGATCCTGAGCCTTACGGGCATACTGTTGCCGCAATATCAGGACAAGGTGAATACCTACTCTCAGCCCGCCTTCTTCGGGGAAATTGCGTTCATGCTGTGGCTCGCGATCAAGGGCGCCAGGCCGCCAGCTCTGGACTCTACAGCCTTATCGTCGGCGGCTGGTTAGGCTGCACTTGGTGGGTTGTCGGCTAACCGCACATGGTCTCAAAGCAGCTATCGTTCGTCGGCGAAGATCGTCAAAAACTCCATGAGGCCAGGCATACTTTTCGTCCTTGTCTTTCTCCTCGCGTCCGTCGCTTGCTCCCAGGAGTTGCGGTTCGTCTATCCTGTACCCGCGCCGACGGATTTTACTCAGCGCAATCTTGTCTACAAGCAGACCGGCCAGATCGTGTTGTCTCTGGACCTGTTTCTCCCTACCCCCTCCGCTCGCTCAAAGCCATTGCCCGTGTTCATAATTTTCAATGGTTTTGGTGGTGGATTCATGCGGACTTCGGCGCAATCTCATGGCTGGGCGAAGGCTGCGACTGCACATGGGTTCGCAGCGATCACGGCCGAGACTACGGCTGAACACGTCGCCGAAGACTTTGACTCTCTTGCCTTCTACCTCAGGCAGCACTCTGATGATCTGCGAATCGACCCTGAGCGCCTTGTGGTTATCGCTTGGTCCGGCAATGTGTCCGCAGGACTTCCAGCTGTCGAGGACCCGCAACGCAAAGCCATCAAGGCTGCCGTGATCTATTATGGATCGGCGGATGTCGCCCAGGTCCGTCTCGATCTGCCTGTCCTTTTTGTGCGCGCAGGCCTTGATCAGCCGTTGACGAATCAATCCTTCGATAGGAGGATTGCTGCGGGCATCGCCTCGAACGCGCCCTGGACTGTGCTGAACTATCCTGGCGGGCACCACGGTTTTGACGTTTTAGATGATAACAATCTGTCTCGCGAAATTATCGAGGAGACGTTCCGTTTCGCGCAGCTCGCAATCTCCGGCTCTCATCAATCCGCCCTGCAGGGCGGGCTCGCCGAAGCGAGCGCGGCAGGGGCGATGTTCACCGACAACTTTGCCAGGGCGGCGGCCCTCTATCACGATCTCGTCGTCGCCCATCCTCAGGATGCTCGCCTGCTGCTCTCGTATGGAAACGCTCTGAGCGGGGTGAAGCAGTACAAAGAGGCGCGCGCACAATTCGATCGCGCAAAAACGATCGGCGGCCTTGGCCAGCGCGATCTCGGCTTACCTGCAGCCAAAGCCTGCGCGCTCGACCACGATCCGGAAGCCGCTATGGCTTGGCTCAAGACGATTCCTCCTCAGTTTCTCCCGGCATCTATTCAGTCGGATCCGGACTTCGTCTCACTAAAAGACCGCGACGACTTTCAGGCGTTGTTCCATACCCACTAAGTTGAGAATGCAATTGGGTGGTTAACTGTTGAACTGATCCGATGACTCCTGAATGGTCGGCAAGCAAGAAGTAATTTGGTTCCTTCCTGTGTCCCGTCATTCGGCCAGAATTCTGTCGGCCGAACTTTTTCCGCGCTTGGTCCGTATTTCGAATAGGGCGACAGCGTACAATAGGGATCACACATGGCCGACAAGGGGATCTTTAGGATGAAAATATTCTCCTTCCTATGTGTGTTGCTTCTCCCGGTAGCGGCCATTGCTCTACCCTCGCCAAACCAGGCGCCGGACCGAACCTGGATTACTGACGTACGCATCATTTCGCCAGAGAAGCTAGATCACATCGAGAAGGGCAGCGTGCTGATTGAAAACGGACGCATCGTTCGCGTCGCGCGAAAAAAGGGAGTGAAGAAGCCTGCCGGCGCAACGGTAGTTTCGGGAGAAGGACAGTTTCTTATTCCGGGTCTGATCGACTCGCACGTCCATCTTGCTTCTATTCCTGGAGTGAGGCCTGAGGTGAACTTTGGTCCGGCCGAAGCCAAACCCACGTGGATCAAGCAATACTTCAAACAGCTTCCGCGTTCCTACCTTTACTTCGGCTATACCACGCTCGTCGATTTGGCGGTGGTCGATCGGAGGGTGTTGGAGGACTTCAGGCAAGCTCCGCTGCACCCGGACTTATATGACTGCGGGGAGTCTTTGCCTTTTGCCAATGGCTACCCGATGTCGTTTGCGCCACCTGAAGCACGATTCCAACTGTTTCCCAATTTCATCTACGACTCTAACCAAGCCTCCAGCATTCCCGCTCAATACACACCGCAAGACCACACTCCCGCCGCGGCGGTAGCCGGGGTTAAGGGGTCGGGCGGAATTTGCGTTAAAACTTATTTCGAACGCGGCTTCGCGGGAGACAGGAACTTGCCGGTGATGGGCCTGGACGTTTTGGCGGACGTCCGCAAGGCTGCAACTCAAGCCGGCCTGGTGCTGATGATGCACGCCAATTCCTTTGAAGCTCAGAAATTTGCCGTCGACGGGCACGTGGACGTTATCGCCCACGGAATGTGGAATTGGGGAGACCTCGACAAGCAGACGGAGCTCCCTACGGAAATCGAGAAGGTCCTCGATCGGATCGCGGAAGAGAAAATTGGATATCAACCGACGCTTCAGGTCATGCACGGTCTGCGCGCCTATTTCGATCCCGAATATCTGAAGACGAAAGCGATCCCCAAGGTCCTTCCTGCGGAAATGTTGGAGTGGTTCGAATCTCCGGAAGGTAAATGGTTCAAAAAAGAAATCGCTGAGGACAATGCGCCGGACGCCGCCATGCGTGAAGAATTCGACCATGGTCCAGTCCGCCGTGTGCAAAAGGTGGTTGCCTACCTGGCGGGCAAAGATGCCAACTTCCTCTTTGCCACGGATACCCCTTCGGCACCTACCTACGGAAATCTGCCAGGCTTGAACGGTTATCAGGAGATGCAGCAGCTTCAAAGGGCCGGATTGTCTCTCGAGCAGATTTTCAGAGCCGCCACCATCAATAACGCGCGGGAATTCAAGCTTGATTCACAGCTCGGAACCATCGAACCGGGGAAAATTGCAAACCTCGTCCTGCTGAAAAAATCCCCGTTAGAAAGCCTTGAAGCCTACGACACTATCGTCACCGTTTGGGTTCATGGAAGATCAGCTTCACGGGGCATTTTGGCCGCCAATTCGAGCAAATGACCTGCCATTCCCGAGAGGTCTGTTAGCGGAAAGACCTCGCTTCCAGAGGTCAGGTCGCCGGTCGCATGGGCAAGGCGAACCGGCTCGTTCAGACGAGAAGAGAATCATAGGCTCTCTTGTCATCTCTGTTGGATCTACCGGTCGATGATCTGTAACGGTAGTCGTTGCTAACGTCTTGTACCCGTCCTGGACTTGGCGTGCCTTGCAGGGGCGCGCAAAATCGCTTTCAGCAAACCTGGAAATCGGTGGTTAAGATCTTTGTGTCGAAGGGTATTCAATAAAGCTGTGCCTTCGCGGCGGGTAGCGACAACTCCGGATTCCCTCAGGACGCGGAAGTGATGGGACAAAGATGACTTTGGCTTGTCGATCTTGAATTCGCCGCACGGAAGTGATTCCACATCGGAAAGCTGCCGGACGATGTTCAGCCGGATCGGATCGCTAAGGGCATAAAGGACCGATGAGATTTCCAGTTCATCTCTTCGCGGTTCTTTGGGCAAGTAGATTCGCATCATCTCCTCCTCTGTATATTGACATGTTTTGTTCGATCGTTCTATTATTCGATTGTAGTCGAACAATGGAATAAGGAGGACACTGGAAATGAAAGTCTGGGCACTGCACGGCTTCGGATTAAATCAGTTGAGATTTGAGGAAAGGCCGGTCCCCAAGCCGACAGCGAACGAGGTGCTAATTCGGATCGCTTCCGTCTCTCTGAATTACCGGGACAAGCTCCTCTACGATGGATTGTATAACCCAGAGCTGCGCTTCCCGATTGTTCCCGTTGCAGACGCTGCTGGAGAGGTGGTCGAAGTAGGCGGAGCTGTCAACCGATTTCGCATCGGCGACAAGGTTGTCACGCAATATGCCACGAAGTGGATCGACGGAGATCCCCAAGACGGTGAGTACCGCCACACTATCGGGAACACAATTTCGGGCGCGCTGGCGGAGTACATTGTCATCGACGAGCAGACACTGGTCGGCAGCGGTGACTGTGTGGAACGCCCTGGTTTGCAAAGGTAATTTGAAGCCGGGAGACACTGCCTTGCTTCAAGGCACGGGAGGCGTTTCCATTTTTGCTCTGCAGCTATCGACTGCACTAGGCGCAAAGGCAATAGTCATTTCGAGCAGCGACGAGAAGCTGCGACGCGTCCAAGAACTCGGCGCGGCCCACGGTATCAACTACTCGCGTTTTCCAGAATGGCAAGAAAAGGTTCTTGAACTGACGGATCAACGAGGTGTTGACCACGTCATGGATGTCGTAGGAGGAGAGAGCCTCAACCGATCCTTGAAAGCCGCGCGCCCGGGTGGAAATGTCTTTGCAATTGGACTCCTCGATGGTCTGACATCGACCGTTGAATTGTTTCGGCTGCTGACGAAACAGGTCAACATTCAAGGGATTACTACCGGTTCTCGGGCCATGTTCGAGAAAATGAACAAGACTCTCACCCAGCTGAAACTGCGGCCGGTTATCGATTCTGTCTATCCCTTTGCCAATGCATTGTCTGCATTTCATCATTTAGAGAGGGGCGCCTTCGGCAAGATCGTGATTCGCGTCAGGTCCTGAGAGGCAAAGGGGAAGACGCCGGTTTAAGGGATTAGGGCAGAGCCTAAGCGGATTTCCCGTTTAGTGCGGTGCGAGCGTAGAAGAAAAGCTGTCTTTCATGAATTGACAGTGCCCGCGCCCACGCAATCGCGCAACGATTTCCAGTCGAAGCATAAATGTGTAACCGCAAATTGTATCGTGATCACTTCTTGGAAGATTGTCGCGGTGAACGCGACTCTACCTGACTGCGTGGGTGCTTTCTTTCTCTCGGACAGTTGAGCCACTCTTCTAGCAGTATCCTGACACTTTTGCCCACCTCCTTCCCGATTGCCTTGCGAATGCCTGCGTTGATTGGCAGTTTATGCCTGCCGTCGCCCAGTGCCATAAATGCGCTTCGCAACGGGTATCCGTCAACTTTAGCCTTAACCTTAACCAAGCCTCGCGTTCCGAAAAACGCAACGGACTTCGGCCAGATCACATAGGTCCATCCGGCCTTTTTAGGGCTTTTTTGCAGTTTCGCCATGAATGCCTGGTTTAGCAGTTTTGGCTTGTCGCGCTTTCCGTCACCCTCTTTCACGGAATCTCCTTCCTCGTTCTGCGAGTATTCAGATGCCTTTCGCCACTTTATAGAGAACTCCAAAAGCACCAGATGGCAATTCACGCCACAATTGCAACAAGCCGAAGAACATGTTCACCAAGCGCGATATTGCCGATGATGTTGGTTTGCAGGCGAGCAGCGTTTGGATCAATCCCTTTCGTAAATATTCGCCACGCGATGGACTGCGGAATCGTGACGTGTGCAGCGACGGAGGAGGGCAACTTGTCTATAAAGGTCCATCGGTTTTGTGTTTTGAGCAGACACCACTTTCCCCCACACTCCCCAGATACTTCAATGAGGACAGCCGTACCATCCGATTCCGAGACGCGATCGAAGACGTGTGGAAGGCCGCGCAGGAAGGTATCCAATACCGGATGATAAAGCCGAGGAGTCATAATGCCTGGACGATTGGTTGCCAGCCGAATTTGCTGCTGGTGATGCCAGCGCTCGGTCAGTTCGCGGGCATTGTCGAACCATACCAGTGAGGTCATTTCTCCTGCCCAGGAGACCCCGATTCCGGCCGTGGCAAACGGATCGAGAGATTCATAGAAGTCCGCCGTTTGAGCACACGTTAGCTGCATGAGCTGGGTTAAAACTCTTGGACTGAGACGCCGGTAAACGGTAACACCTTCACGGTTCAGCCGATTCACGAGAGCAATTACATCCTCATGCGAGTTGACGGCTACTCTTTCAACCCGGCACTGATCTCTTCCCATGGCCAGTTTGCGCAGGGCTGTGTCCAACAAATGCGCAGCAATCTCGCGTACATTCCATTGCGGTACGACTGTAGGCAAATCCCACTCTGCAGAATCGAGCGAACTCAGCAGCTCGATCAGATGGCGATCCACTTCACGAATGATGGGAGTGCAAAGAATTGGCTGTGTTCCGCTGAGCTCCGCACTCATGAAAATCCCTCTCCTTAAAAGCGATTAGAATACACGTATCAGTCGTTGCAGCTGCACTGTTTTCGTCTCCGCGCGAGACCACTGAGCGTCACTGATGGACTCGTCGTGACCTTGTAGCAAAGCCGAATCTAAGCAAAACAGGGAATCTCTACCGGCCTTGCGATTTCCAACCCCAACACAGCGACTCGCACTATGTTTTCGAACCGAGCTCCGTTCGAGGTATTTCGCAACCCATCACGCAACCCACAAGATGTGTGTTGTCTGGTGCGACTTGCGCTGCGCTTGGCAACTTCCGCGCAATGCGGCCACTCGCGCCGATGAATCTCACGATTTGAGCGGCCTGTCTCGGATCAGCTAGAATTCAGCTTCGGAACTGACACACACCGATGAGCTTCGAACCGATTGAAAATTACGGGGTGATCGGCAATATGTGCTCGATTGCTCTTGTGAGTGTGAACGGTTCAATCGACTTTCTCTGCTACCCCAATTTCGATTCTCCCACTGTGTTTGCAGCGCTGCTCGATGACGAGAAGGGTGGCTGTTTCGAGATTCAGCCGCAACTCGGAAAAAGGAAGGTACGACAACTGTATTTGCCAGACACGAACATTCTGCTCACGCGATTTCTTGCCGAGGAGGGTGTGGCCGAGCTGACTGACTACATGCCCATTGCTACCGACGGGGAGCAACCGAACGAGATTATCCGCACCCTGGCTGTGATCAGGGGCGAGATCGAATTCAAGATGCGATGCCAGCCACGATTTGATTATGCGAGGTGTGGGCACACCGTGAACATCGAAGATCAGTATGCGATTTTTTCGCCAGTGAGCGACGCTTGTCCGCCGCTGGCGCTGTACTCCACCGTTGCCCTGCGACAACAATCCCAGGATGCAATCTCGAATTTCACCCTGCGAGCCGGTGAGCGGGTCACGTTTGTCTTTGGTGGAGTTCGTCCCCAAGGACAGTAGCCCGAGATGCAGTTCGTCGAGCAGCGCTTCCACGAGACCGCACGTTTCTGGAAGGGATGGATCGCGAAATCAAAGTACAAGGGCCGGTGGCGCGAAATGGTCAACCGTTCGGCCCTAATGTTGAAGCTGTTGATTAGCCGGGAGCATGGATCGCTGGTTGCGGCGCCGACATTTTCACTGCCAGAACAACTTGGTGGGCCGCGCAATTGGGATTATCGCTTCACATGGTTGCGAGATTCGGCTTTCACTCTCTACGCGCTGATTCGACTGGGTTTTGTCGAAGAAACGGAGTCCTTCATCGGCTGGCTGAAGGGGCGGCTCGGTGACGATGCGGAGCGGGGGCCGTTACAAGTCATGTACGGAATTGATGGCAGGCGGAAGCTCGATGAGCTGACGCTGGATCATCTGCCGGGGTATGAAAATTCAAAGCCCGTGCGCATCGGAAACGCAGCCTATCAGCAGTTGCAGCTCGATATTTATGGCGAAATGATGGATTCCATCTATCTGGCAAACAAGTACGGAGACTCGATTTCCTATGCCGGGTGGCAAGAAGTTCAGCGGATCTTGGAGTGGCTGGGCAAGAACTGGCAACGGCCCGATGAAGGTATATGGGAGGTTCGTGGCGGAGCGCGAGAATTCCTGCACTCGCGGTTGATGTGCTGGGTGGCTTTCGATCGAGCACTGCGGCTTGCGCAGAAGCGCTCCCTTTCTGGGCCATTCGACGCTTGGCTGCGAACGCGTGACGCGATTCGAAACGATATCTTTACGAACTTCTGGGATGATGATTTGCGCTCGTTTGTGCAGTCGAAGGGCACGAAGGATCTGGATGCGTCGGTTCTGCTGATGCCGCTCATGCGGTTCATCAGCCCGGTCGATCCGATGTGGCTCTCGACAATGAAAGCGATTGAAGCACGGTTAGTCGAGGATACCCTTGTCCGTCGCTACGAGGCGGAACGCACGCAGGTGGACGGGATTCCAGGCGGAGAAGGCAGCTTCACTGCATGCTCATTTTGGTACATCGAATGCCTGGCGCGCTCCGGGGACTTGGAAAAGGCCCAACTGTTATTTGAGAAACTCCTGGGATATGCCAACCATCTTGGTCTCTACTCGGAGCAAATCGGTCCAAGCGGGCAACATCTCGGGAACTTCCCACAGGCCTTCACGCATCTGGCGCTGATCAGCACCGCGACGTATCTGGACAGGGTCCTTTCCGGCAAGGACGACTCGGTGTGGCGCTAGCATTTCTCACCTTGCTGCGGCAGGAAGGACATGTGGTGGAATTCAATCTACCAATAGGCGATAAGGCGTACGCATCATCGCTTGGCGCTGGTGTCGTTCGAGTTTAGTCCCCATTCGCGTTGATCTCTCAAGTCTTTACCCTAGTCTCGCTGCAGGGATTTGCTCCCTTGAGCCCTCGCACTTCACATGATATTTCCTTAACGTTTCAGGCCAATCCGATAGGGAATCGTTCCTTGCCTGAAACAACCCGAGTGGAGCGCCACAGGAGGTTCTATGATCAAGCGTAACAGTTCGCCCCGGGCCTCTGGATTGCGCAATCCTCCGGCCGTGAAGTTAACCCTGAGCGAAGCGCCTTCTGAGCTTTTGCGCGAGCTAGTTGCGCACCTCCGCCAGAATCGCACGCAACTCCGCGAGGAGTGGGTCGCACGTATCTCGGAGACTCGGTTGCTCACCGCGATGACCAAGGATGAAATCTTCGCCGAAGCGACGTCGGTGTACGACAGCTACGTCGAAGCGCTCGAGACGGAAACCTTCGAAGCCCTTCAGGCCTACGCCAGAAACCTCTCGGAAAGGATTATTCCCCGCGGCGTCGAAACGCACGAAGTCGTCGGTATTGTTCTCCTCTTGCGTGACGTGCTCGCTCGCTCTCTGTTCGCCAAATATCAAACCGATTTCAGAAAACTAAACCGCATCCTCGACGCATACGAGCCGGCCGCCAACCGCATTGCCAACACCGTCGCTGTCGGTTTCGTCCAGGAGCGCGAACGTGTGATCCGCCAACAGCAAGAAGCCATCCGCGAACTCTCCACTCCCGTCTTGCAGGTTCGAGAGCGGCTTCTCATCCTGCCGATCATCGGCGTCATTGATCCACAGCGTGCCCGCCAACTCACCGAACAATTGCTCCGCGGTATCCGCACCAACCGGGCCAAGGTTGTCGTCATTGATATCACAGGTGTCGCGGCCATGGACGTGACCGTTGCCAACCACCTTGTTCAGACCGTTGAGGCTTCACGCCTCCTCGGTGCCACCGTCATTGTTACGGGTCTTTCTCCAGAAATCGCCCAGACCCTTGTCACCATCGGCGTCGATCTCGGAAAGATGAATACCGTCGGCGATTTGCAGGGCGGTATTGAACAGGCGGAGCGCCTGCTTGGTTATAAAGTCGTGCCGTCGTAGCAACTACTTTAGAGGCCTTTACCGCCCGGGCCGCGCTGGAAGAAGGTCAACTTGGAAGTTCCAATTCTGAAGCAAGGAGAGTTTCTTATCGCGACGATTCAGGCCGCCCTGTCCGATGCCGATCTTGAGCATCTGCGAATGGCCCTCATTCAGCGCGTCGTTCGTTTTCGCTCGAGAGCAGTGATTGTTGACGTGACGGCGATGGATGTGATGGATTCCTTCGCTTCGCGTACGCTGAAGGAGATCGCCCAGATGATCCGCCTTCGCGGTGCGGAAACCGTGATCGTATTACGGCTTTAGATCTCGAAGAGGGGCTGGCGTACTTGAGTCAGAAATTCAAGAATCTCAACTAAGAGAGATGCGCAGTGCCGGCTGAGGAATCTCGTGTTCCGATCAACTCAGACCAGGACATCGTTCTTGCCCGGCAAAAGGGAAGAGCGTTGGCTGCCGATTCCGGTTTCTCGCCCGTCGATGCCACGCTCATTGCGACCGCCATCTCTGAACTGGCGCGCAACATCGTGACCTACGCGAAACACGGCGAGATCACACTGAGTGCTTTGGCTGAGTCCGGCCGCCGCGGCATCGGGATCGTCGCTTCTGATCAAGGTCCCGGAATAGCCGACATTCGGCAGGCGCTCCGCGATGGATTTTCGACCTCCGGCAGTTTTGGCCTCGGACTTCCGGGGGTTCGTCGTTTGATGGATGAATTCGAAATTTCCTCCGCGCCCGGCCAGGGAACAAGGGTGATGGTAAAAAAGTGGCGACAAGAGCGACTGGAAAAGTGAGCTTCATGGAGTTTGGAATCGCCGCGGCCGCAGTCGAAGGACAGAGCGAGTCGGGGGATATTCATGTGATGCAATATGTGCGGGACCGCTTGCTCCTGGCGGCCATCGACGGAATCGGCCATGGCGACAGTGCCGCCGCGGCCGCACTGGCGGCCTCAGCCGTCTTGAAAGCGAATCCTTCGGAGAGCTTGGAAACCCTGATGCAGATGTGTCACGATGTGCTTCGCTCCACACGCGGTGCGGTCATGAGTCTTGCCTCGATTTTTCCCCGCCTGGGCCAGATGCGCTGGCTCGGCGTCGGAAATGTGCAGGGCATGGTGCAACGAGCAGGCGCTGCAAAAGGTACCGTCCAGGAAGTGCTGTTGCTCAGAGCGGGCGTGCTTGGCGCGCAAATGCCTTCCCTTCAAGCGGCCACCGTTCCCCTCCGGACCGGCGACAGAATCATTTTTGCCACAGACGGCATTCGCAGCGGATTCGTCGCTGACCTCTCTTCTCTCGATACCCCGCAGCGCTCGGCCGACAGGATCCTCCAACAACACTGCCGCAGCAATGACGATGCTCTCGTGGTCGTCGCGCGATATCTAGGGAACACGCCATGACACACGCTACCAGGCCCCGGCACAAGTCCGCCCCCACTCGCGAGGAGCTCTACCGCACTGCTCTCGCCGAATACGTCTCTGATGGTTCGGAAAATGCGCGCGGTAAGGCCTACGATCTAGGCCGCGCTTTTCTGAAGGACGGCGTCAGCCTTGTCGAGCTGGCAGCCATGCATCACTCCGCGCTCTGCGAAGCACTGCGTTCGGGTCCCGGTAAGGCGGCGACAAGCGACGTTCTTTCCCGCGCAGCCGAGTTTCTATCGGAAAGCCTTTCTTCCTATGAAATGGCTCATCGCGGTTTTCAGGAGGCTGTTGGTGCGCTCCGCCGAATGAATGAAGTTCTCGAAGAGGAAATCAAACGCATCGCTTACGCCGTTCACGATGAGGCCGGCCAGCTTCTTGTTGCCGTCCACCTCGCACTTGCCGACGTGGCGCGCGAAGCCCCTGACTCACGATGGCGCATCGAGACGATCAATGACCTGCTGAAAAAAGTTGAAGTCCAGCTTCGCCAGTTCTCCCACGAACTTCGTCCCACGATCCTTGACGATCTCGGCTTGGTTCCCGCCATCCGCTCTCTTGCCGGCGCCGTTTCCAAGCGCTCGAATCTGCCGATCCGCGTCTCCGCGGAAATTCCGAAACGCCTCTCATCCTCTGCTGAAGTTGCCGTCTATCGTGTTGTGCAGGAAGCTTTGACCAATGCCGTAAAGCACGCACAGGCGCGCTCTGCCTCCGTCGAAATCCTCGAGCAAGACTCTACTGTTCATTGCATCATTCAAGATGACGGAGTCGGATTTTCGCCGGAGTCCGTTAATCAAAAAGGTGAGCGCAAGGGACTTGGGCTATTGGCCATGCAGGAAAGACTCAATGCCATCGGAGGAATCATTCAGTTTGAATCAGCACCCATGCGCGGTACTACCATTCGGTTGTCGCTCCGGAGACCCTAGATAGGACAAAGATGCCCATTCGCATAGTGCTGGCCGATGATCATGTGCTCGTCCGCCAAGGTCTTCGGGCCTTGCTTGAGCGAGAAGGCTTGCAGGTGATTGGCGAAGCCGCTGATGGCCGCGAGGCCGTACAACAGGTACAAACACTTCGGCCCGACGTGGTGATTATGGATATCAGCATGCCCACCCTCAATGGTCTCGATGCTGCCCGCGAAGTCTCGAAGTCTTTTCCGAAGACCAAGACCATTCTTCTGACCCAGCATGAAGAAGATGTTTATGTATCCGGAGCGCTCGAAGCCGGCGTTCGGGGCTATGTCCTGAAGAACCAGGTCGCGAGCGATCTGCTCCACGCCGTGCAGCGTGTCTCCTCAGGCCAGGTCTATCTGAGCCCCGGCGTCTCGCAAGCTGTCGTATCCGCGTACCAATCGCGGCCGGGAAAATCCGCTGACCCTCTCACGCTGCGCGAACGCCAGGTCCTCCAACTCATCGCAGAAGGCAAATCCACAAAGGACATTGCTTCTATTTTATTTATCAGCGTAAAAACCGCCGAATCCCACCGTTCGCGCCTCATGCAAAAACTCGAAATTCACGAGATTGCCACACTCGTGCGCTATGCCATTCGTCACGGCCTCGTTCGCCCGTGACCTTCTGCTTACAGTTTTTCCGTTAGGGCAAATCCCCGATCAGTAAACGGGCCATTCCTCCACGCAATCTAGGGCGTCAACCTGATTTTCCTTTTTCCCGATTCCCGTATTCTGCGCCCGAGCAGCGCCGGTGCTCCCTTCTCACTAATCTTGGGCGTCTCTCCCAATTCGCCTAGCTTAGCGGACTCCGGCGTTGCCCAAAGAGGGCTCGACTCGACATGAAGGCCTCTCCCGGCGACGGTGGATTGCAGATCTCTCAGTTCGATCTTTCTCGCCCGAGTGTTTTCTGGTCCCCTCACGGCGAGGTGGTCGATGACGATCCCCTCATGAAATCAGTCGAGCACAGTTTTGACGGAGAGGAAGAACACGGCCAACTCGATCATCTAATCTCGCAACTCGCTCTGTGCGCTCCCGCCTCAAATGCCAGCTTTGACGAACTCCAGAGTTTTCGCAAAATCCTCCTCGAAGCAGCTCGCGCCGTCTCCATGCGGTCCCGTTTTCTCGACCGGCTTCGCTCCTTTGCGCTCACTGACGACCTGACAGGGCTATACAACCGTCGCGGCTTCCTCATCCTTGGGCTGCAGAATCTTAAGCTGGCCAGCCGCACAGGCTATTCTCTTCTTCTCTTTTTTGTAGACATTGACCAGTTCAAGCGCATCAATGACTCTCTCGGGCACCTTGAGGGCGACGCCTTTCTCCTCTGCTGCGCCGAAATCCTCAAGAGCACGTTCCGGGACTCAGACATTATTGCGCGGATCGGCGGCGATGAGTTCGTGATCCTCGCTCAGGAGACATCAGAAAACAGCAGCGAAGCCATTTTCCACAGGCTAGAATCCGCCTTGCAGTTGCTGAACGAGAAAGTGGATTCCCCTCACAAGCTTTCTCTCAGCGTTGGCGTGGCGCGGTTTGATCCGCAAAATCCTGTTTCCCTTGGAGAGCTTCTCTCCGTTGCCGATCGCGAGATGTTCGAGCGAAAGCGCGGGCGCGTTTCTCGGGTACAGGATCAAGGCGACCGCTCTTCATGATCCATTGAATGATTGAAGGGTGACGAACCAAGGAGCTAGTTCTCTAGCAGGCTGCGGGAAAACCCCCGCGATCAGCAGTTCATATAGGCTGATGCGACGAGCCGCGGGGCCGGAAGTCGGGCGGAATTTTCTGGGTGCGTAGGTCCAGTTGACCGGCTCGAGCAGAGGGGGAAAAACGGCTTCTCTCCGCGACCAGGAAGCCGTATGCGGCGATGCACAGTGTGCCGTGATGATGAAATCCGCGCCAGCTGCGACCTTCGTAGTGGCCTAATCCCAGTTCTTGCTTCAACTCTTCATAGTCACGCTCAATGATCCAACGATGCTTGGCTAGTCTC
>QHYO01000023.1 GCA_003224135.1 Acidobacteriota bacterium
GCGGACCGCAGCTATGGAGCGCGGCCGTTGCGCAGGGCGCTGCAAAAATATGTGGAAGACCCGCTCTCCGAGGCGCTGATTCAGGGAGGAATTCAACGGCCCGCGACGCTTCAGATTTATGTCGCAGGGGAAGCCCTTGGGTTCCGTCCGGTGGTTGAGGCAACCCCGGTCATTCACTAACGAATCTGACACCAACACGCGTTGCTGAAAAGCAGCTGCGCGCACGGCTGGCCTATTGCATGCGTGACCGCAAGCGGAAATTCTTGCGCAACCGCGAGCGGTTAACACCGGGTTCGGCGGGAGAAGAACAACTTGGGTTTGGGGGCGCGGCCTTGACTCTGTCAATGGCCGCTTACAGAAAAGTCTGTTCTCCGTTTGGGATTTTTCCGGTCTTGAGTTTGGGTTTTGTCGCGATACTGTTGTGCCTCGCGGACGCTCGGCCTCTCGCTGCGGAAAATAACTCCCGTCCGGAAGCATCGGCGTCTTCAGACTCACGGACTGTTTCAGGGGATTCGCAGGCCGCAGCATCAATCCTCATCGCAGCTTCCTTAGATTTACTGACTGGCGAAACCGTGACGCGCGAAAATCAGGCCCCCACGGTCAGCCCTTCTCAGGACGCAACCCGGGCGCCAATCATTATCGACCGCATCGACTTCGTGGGAAACCGCCGCGTTCGCAATGACACATTACGGGCGCGTATTTTCAGCCGCAAAGATGATGCATACAACGAAGATACTCTGCGCCGCGACTTCCAGGCACTTTGGAACACGCAATTCTTTGAAGATGTGAAGCTGAGAGTCGAGGATTCTCCGGACCGCCCCAACGCCAAAATCATTATTTTTGATTTGAAGGAACGCCCGGTCATTCGCCGCATTCGCTACGACAATATTCATTCCGTTTCCGAATCGGATATTCTCGATCGCTTCAAGGAACGTAAAGTCGGTCTGACCGTCGAAAGCCAGTTTGATCCCACAAAAATCAAGAAGGCCGAAGTCGTCATCAAGGAACTGCTCGGCGAGCACGGCCGCCAATTTGCGAAAGTTACGCCGCAGTACGAGCGCATCGCATCGAGCAACGCCGTCATTCTGATTTTCAAAGTGGAAGAAGGCCCAAAGGTCAAGGTCGGAAAGATCAAATTCACCGGCAACCATGCGTTCAGCGACCGCAAACTCATTCGCGCGATGCGGCATGATCGCCCCTATCAGATTCCGCTCTACATCACCGAAATCAACGTAATGCACAAGACCTACGACCGCGACAAACTGAACGAAGACCTGGAAGTCGGAGTCCGCGGGACGTATCAGGATAACGGTTATTTCAGCGTGCGGGTCTTGCCGGCCACGCTTGAAAATATCGATACCGTGGGCAACAAGCTGGGCATGCCTGTGCCCGTGCTGGGCAGGTCGAAGGGGAAGGCCGTCAACATCACGATTGCCATCGAAGAAGGCCCGCAGTTCCGCATGGGTACGCTCAAAATCGTCAGTGCCGATCCGGATAAGGCGCTCTCGCTCAAAGTGGATGCGCTTAAAGGCGCATTTCCCATCAAGCAGGGCGAGATCCTAAACGTCTCCAAATTGCGCAAGGCGATGAAGGATTACACCAGCATCTACGGTGAGTATGGCTTCATCGATTTCACTCCCGAACCCGACTTCGATATCGACGAGGCCGGGAAGATCATCAACTTGACGCTGAAGTTCGACGAACAGAAACAGTATTACGTCCGGAGAATCGATTTCAGCGGAAACACGACCACACGGGACAAAGTAATTCGCCGCGAGCTGCTGATCGATGAAGGCCAGCTCTTCAACAAGCGCGCCTGGGAAGTCAGCATTCTTCGCCTTAACCAGCTGGATTATTTCGATCGCATTGAAGAAGACAAGGCCGTCGAAATCAAACGCAACACCAAAGAAGGTACTGTGGACCTGAACCTTAAGCTTCATGAAAAAGGGAAGCAGTCCATCGGTTTAAATGGCGGTGTCAGCGGGCTTGCCGGCGGCTTCATCGGCCTCACCTATCAGACCAACAACTTCCTGGGCCTCGGCGAAACGCTCACTTTCTCCGCGCAGTTTGGCAGCCTGCAAAGAAGCTTCCAGTTCGGTTTTACCGAGCCGTACTTGTTCGACCGTCCCATTTCCACGGGCTTCACGATTTTTTCCAGCCGCTACAGTTTCGATCAGGCCAAGCAGGAAGCGCTGCTGCTCGGCCAATCCGTCAGCATCAATCCGCAGTTCATTCAAAATTACAATCAGGACAGTACGGGCTTCACGGCATTCGCGAGCTACCCGGTTAAGCGTTTTTCGTTTATGCGTGTGGGGCTCACCTACGGGCTTACGCGCACGAACATCACGGCATTCAACGACGCGTCAAGACTGTTGTTCCAGAGCATTCAGTACCGCAGTTTCGCCGGCCCCAGCGCGCTCAACGGCATCGTTTCGAGCACGATTACGCCGACCATCAGCTACAACACGATTGACAACCCGCAGGAAGAGCACAGGGGCAAAAGCTACTTTTATTCCCTTTCGTTCACCGGCGGGCCGATCGGCGGCAACGTCAACACCATCACCAACACTTTCGATTGGAAGCTTTTCAAGCAGGTCAATAAACGTCGCAACGTGCTCGGGTTTCACGCATTCGTGGCTAACATCAGCGGTTACGGCGGGAAAGAGGTTCCGCCGTTCAATCGCTTTTATTTGGGCGGTGAAAACGACTTGCGCAGTTACGATATCCGCTCGGTCTCGCCGGTCACTTTCATTCCGACGGCATCCGCGGTGCCCGTCTTCTATAACGACCCTAACGCGGGAGGGACCATTCGGGCCTTCACGATTCCCGTGCTTACCTATGTGGCCACACTGCCCGGCGGCGACCTGCAAAGCTTTGGCAACGTCGAATACCGCATTCCCATCGTCGGCCCGGTACAAACGGTGCTTTTCTTCGACGGTGGCACGAACGGCATCGTGAACCGCAGCGGGCTGAAGCTGAATCCGGCGGCACTGGACAACACCCAGTGCAGTGTGATCCCCAAGAATCTCGTTTGCCAGTTCCCTGACGCAGGACTGTCCAATAATCTCGCCTTGGAAAAGGGAACCAACTTCCGTCTGCGGGGTTCCGCAGGCATCGAATTTGTAGTTCGGCTGCCCATCGTACAGGCGCCGTTCCGTATCTACTACGCCTACAACGTGCACCGCCTGCACCAGCAGATTGTGGCACAGCAACCGTTTATGGAGCCCAATCTGATCTGCGAACCGGCAAGTGTGAGCGATCGCCTGATCACATGCCCGGCGAACATCCCGTTAGGGTTTTACCCTTCGACTTTGGGCGCTGGCGCGTGGGATCAGGTAAAGGAACAACTAAGACCAGTGTTTTTGAGTCCTGGCCGATTGAATTATTTTGAGCCGAAGACAACGTTCCGTTTCACGGTCAGCAGGACGTTCTAAGCCGCGGCGGCG
>QHYO01000024.1 GCA_003224135.1 Acidobacteriota bacterium
TGCCGGAAAGGCAACGGCGGCGGCCGCGCAGCCCTGCACTTCGGAAACTGGGAATATTCCCGCTAACTCCACGAACACAACCGTCATCTATACGGCTCCGAACAAGGTTCCCGATCCAACCAAATTCCCGTTGCTCCAAATCATCATCACAGCCACCTCAGTTCAAGATCCGAAAAAGAGTGGCAAGGCGACGTTAGCTCTGGATTCTGGCATTGTGGTTACCCTGACTCCCACGACGGCAACCGTTCCA
>QHYO01000245.1:0-4482 GCA_003224135.1 Acidobacteriota bacterium
TAGCAGGGTCTTTGCGAGGTCTATTGCCGCGTTTGTTTTCGTTGCATCAGCCAGAGCGCCGCGTGCGAAGTGCTTTGTTCCGCCACCTTTTCCGGCCAGCTGTTCGAATAGTTTTTTAAGCAGAGCGTTCATATCCCCTGGCGCTTTTGGGTTTTGTGCAAAGAGAATGTTGCCGCTCTCGTTGTCCGCGAGAAGGGCAACTACGTTCTCCGTACGCACCAAAGCGGTTGCCAAATGTTGAAGAAAATCCGCTTCGACGCCTTCAAAAAGCTGAGACACCACGCGAATGCCATCGCTGCGCCGCGTTGTTGCCGCAAGCAGCGCCGCCGCCTCTGAGTCTGCGACCTTGGGTAGGAGAGCCTTCAGCCGTTTCGCTGATGCTTCCCGCTCGCGGAGCAAGCGCTCCACGGAGCCACGCAGGTCCTGAGGAGCGCATTTCAGTTGTGCGCTGACCTCGGCAATGAGTTCGGCATCTTTTCGCGCAGCGGATTCGGCGCGGCCACCGCAAACAAATTCCACGCGCCAATCCTGCCGAATTTTCGTGCAGCCACGAATCAGAATGAAGCCCAGCTGACCCGTGTGGCGCAGATGCGTTCCACCGCAGGGCTGGAGGTCGATTCCCGTGATTTCGATGGCGCGGAGAACGCCCTTGCGGTCAACCTCTTTCCGGACGCCCTGCGCAGCAAACTCTTCCGCAGTACCGTAACGGACTGTGATCTCGCGGTCCTCAAAGACCACGGCATTTGCCGCGCGCGCCGTGCCTTCCAGAATCAGCGGCGAAGGCTGCGGGCCTCGCAGATCAATCGTGCCGACGGTTTCGCCCAGGTGAAATGACACGGTAACCAGGCCGAAGCGTTCCTGAAACACGGCCGAGAGCAGATGCTGCCCGGTGTGTTGCTGCATGTGATCGAAGCGGCGAGGCCAATGGACGCAGCCATCAGTGCGACCGATGGCGACGGGGCGGTCCACGACGTGAATGATGCGCTCATCCTTATCCAGCACATCGAGGACGTTTGCGTCGCCGAGCTTGCCGAGGTCATGCGGTTGGCCACCGGAGGTGGGGTACAGCAAGGTCTGGTCAAGAACAACGCCCCAGCGCGGTCCAAAGCCGCTGTCTTCGGCTTCCGACAAAAGTTCGCAGCTCAGAACCTGAGCGCTGAAATTATCCTGGAATGAATCGTCGTAGTAGAGCCTGCGTGTTGGCATACGCAGATGATTTTAACACAGGCTTTTTTAGGTCATTTTGTTTGGCGGCGGCTGCGAGTACTGCCCGCACCTGTTCATCACACGCTTCATAAGAATACGATTGAGACGCCCGAATACACGGTAAAATGAAGGTATGCCGATCCGGCTCATTGCCCTCGATATAGACGGTACGCTGCTCGACAGCCGGTGGCGGCTGACCGACGCCAACCGCCACGCGATTCAGGAAGCGACACGGCGAGGAATCGAAGTGGCGCTGGTGACCGGGCGCAGATATGACTTCGCGCTGCCGGTGGCGCAGGACCTGGGCTGTCCCTTAACGATGATCGTGAACAACGGTGGACTGATCCGTTCGAGCGACGGCCAAACGCGCTTGAAACGGCTGCTTCCGGTTGAGGTGGCACGAGCCGTTCTTGAAATGGCGAGCAAGTGGCGGGATGGGGCGGCAGTGATCTTTGACCGGCCGCGGGAAAATCAGCTGATCCTCGAGCGCCTGGACCGCGGCGATTCAGTTCGTTACGCCCATTACTTGCGCAAACTAGATTTCATTGGCATCGTTTCGCCCATTGAATCGTGCCTGACGGAATCACCGTTGGAGGTGATATTCTCCGGAACCGTGGTAGAGATGGATGAAATTGAACGGTTGTTGCTGAGCTCGCCGCTTGCGCGCGATCTCAAGCTCGCGTCCACGAAATACGCGTCGAAAGACTTCGCGATGCTGGATGTGCTTCCTCCAGGCTGCACGAAAGGTTCTGCACTCGCCGAATGGGCCACGCTGCAAGGTTTGAAGCGCAGCGAGATTTTGGCGGTAGGCGACAATCACAATGATCTCGAGATGCTGGAGTTTGCGGGAATTCCTGTGGTGATGCAGAACTGCGTGCCGGAACTAAAGTCCTACGGCTGGCATGAAACGGATTCAAATGATGACAGTGGCGTGGCAGCAGCGATCGAACGGTTTGCGCTCAGCGAGGCAACTTCGTGCGCGTGACGCTGGTCATTTTCTTTGTGCTGGCTCTCGCGGCATTTGCGGCGGGGGCGCGCGCGGACTATTTCGTGTTGCGCAGCGGCGCGCGTTTGAACGTTACAGCTTACCAGCTGGTTGGTGAGCGCTATCGAATTCAGATAAACGGCGGGTCTGCGGAAATCGCCGCCGCGGACGTCATAGCCATCGAGCCAGAAGAGATTTTTATTTCCGCACCCCGGATGCCTCTGATACAGGCTCCGTATGGGGACATGATCCAGTCTGCCGCGAAGAAATACAGCGTCGATGCGGACCTGATATTCAGCGTCATTGCTGCGGAATCGAACTTTAATCCGCGCGCCATTTCGCGGCGCGGCGCGCGCGGGTTGATGCAGCTGCTGCCCGCAACGGGAACGCGCTTCGGAGTGAAGGATATTTTTGATCCTGCGCAGAACATCGATGCGGGCACGCAGTACTTGCGCGACTTGATGGCGCGTTATCAAGGGGATCTTGTACTGACACTTGCGGCCTATAATGCGGGGCCGGGAGCGGTAGAGCGGTATGGGCGCGTACCGCCATACAATGAAACGATTTCGTACGTGCGGGCCATTAGGAAGACGTATGCGCAGCGGAAGTCAAAGAATAGCCCAAAGACCGAAGCGAAAGCGGAACCGAAAGCAGTGCCAACTACGGGCGGACAATAGCTGGACATCGAAACGAAGGCAAGGGCTCAGGAAGACCAGGGATGGCGATGTAGGCCTTCTGTGCCTTGAGGCACGGAACTACGGTTATCAACGACGTCAGGGTTGCTGTGGCGGAGCCGGTGTGGTTTCTGGGGGGGTCGGTTGGGGGTTCAGCGGGGAACCAGGGGAATTGGGGTTCGAATTGTTGGGTTGGCCGAAAGGGCTTGCGTTTGAAGGTTGACCCGCTGGTGTGCCGATCTGAGGGCCCGCAGCGCCGCCCAGAACGATCGCATCTTTTGAAGGATCCCAGATAAATTCAAACTGTTTATAGTTTTTCGCCTTTTCGTAGACGATGATGGAACGCTGATTGACTGTGCTGCCGACACCAATAATATTGCCCCCCATAACCGTGGTCGGGTCGGAAGCTAGCAGCGCTTCGCTCGCGGCGTCACTGGCGTCTGGCGAGGTGCCCGGAGCGTCGGTGGAAGTGGCATTTGTTGCAGTACCAGAATTCGCGCTGCCGGCAGTATTCGGCTGATTCGCGGAGTTTGACGGCGCGGACTGAGCGGCTGCTCCGGTATTGCCGAAAATCTGGCCGACAGCCTGACCGAAGGTTTGTCCCGGGGTCTGTCCGGCCGATTGAGCCCCGAGCTGCGCTGCAGGCGTGCCTGGAAGCGCTCCCCCAGCGCCGGCGAGTCCCGACAACTGCAATGTCTGTGGGGGCTTCAGGCTTCCGATAAGCTGCCCCGTGGGACCCACATAAATAAGGCGCCACTCGCCATCTTTCTTGTTCATTGGATCTTTGTACGCCTGGCGCATAAAGCGCAGGCTGCCAAGCTTGGGCTTGGTGAGATCGTCCATGGACGTGGGAAATTTCCCGGTTTTGCGATAGTAAAGCTTAACGGCGCGCGTGTATTGTTTGCCGCGCCAGATCATTTCTGTTTCCTTTTCGCGGCGGCCCTGCGTGAGGATGTTCGGCGCGACGGAAATGGTGGCAATAAGCATTAAGGTAACCAGGAACAAAACGAGCAGAATGGCATAGCCGCGCTCACTTCTGCGACGCGCGCACACTGCTAGCCGACGTTCAGAAATTGGCTTCAAGTCGTTGGTCCCGCGTCCTCGAGATTTGTCTTGCCCTGACGACCGGAAGACACTTCTTCAAATTCGATCGTCACGTTGCCGATTTTAGTGATGCGGTAGCGGCCAAGGAATACATCGCCTTCCGCGACGATATACACTTCATCGCCGTCAGTCAGGAACGCGCGACGGGAAGAGCCGCTCGGAACCGTGCCATAACCGTAGAACTTCATGTTCGGCGGCAATTCGAGCGGAGGCGGAGGAACAGGCGGCGGTTCCTTATACCCCGAGTCGCCCGGCTTCAAAACTTTCGGAGGAGGCGGAGGCGGTGGTGCGGCGCTGAACGGATCCCGGCCACTGCTTTTATATTCGGTCCTACGGACTCGGTCGATTTTCCATGATTGAACTGCCGGATTTTCGACAGTCATCGGAGCGTAGCCTGCCGTAATTGTACTTGCAGCAGCAGGAACCGGATTCTGGCGACTGTTCCAAAACCAGATGCCTACACCGAGGGCCAGCAGTAAGACCAGTACGACGACCTGTTTTTGCTGCTTCATG
>QHYO01000245.1:4529-6149 GCA_003224135.1 Acidobacteriota bacterium
TCCGCTTGCAGGTTAAGCGATTCGACGATATAGAAGTTTTTAGAACGCTGCAAATTGTTCATGAACTTTACGATATTCGCGTACTCACCGCTGACCAGGGTGTCGAGCTCCACCTGAGTGAGGTTTCGTCCGGCAAGCTCCTTGTGGCGGAGAGCCAGTCCTTGAATCTGCAAGCCAGATTTCTTGGCTAGTTCATCGAGCTCGGCCGTAATGGCGGAATTCCCGGTACTGGCGGGCAACAGAGACGCGTCGAAGCGATTGCAATCGGCGACAGTGGCCGGCAAATCGTGGCGGATCTTTTCTGCGCGCTCGATATCGGCGTTCAGCAAGCCAAGTTTGTGTGAGTCGGCGTCAAGCTGCGCCATCGGAGTGCGAAGAGCGGTGGATGCCTGCAGGCTGTAGCCTGCAAGCGCGAGGTCCGCAGCAAGCAACAAACCGAGACCAACAAGAACCAGCTGCCTCTTCATTGAAAAAGAACGGTCCATCAGCTCCTCGCGTAAATTGCGTTCAATTCGAGTGTCGCCAGATCGCCGCCAGTCTGCGACGCTCCGTGAATGCTTACCAATTCAACGTTCGAGAAGGCGGAAGAGTTCTCCATGGCGTGCAGAAACTTGATCTTGGATTCGTCCGTCGTGGCGCCAACAGTAAGCTTCACAAACATGTGGCCCTTTTCGAGTTGCGGCTGGATCTTGACCACGTGCACCCCAACCGGCATGATTTTTTCGAGATCCATGAACATCTGCGTCCAGTCAAAGCTGCGCTCGTCGATGATGCCGTTGACGAAGTTAGCGCGTTCCTTCAACTTCGCGTTTTCCGGCCTGGCGAAAAACTCATCGAGTTCCCTGCGCCGGGACTGCAGCAGCGCCGCGCGGTGATTGTTCTCCTGCTCCTTTCGCCGCAGAGCCTCCTGGGCCCGCAATGTCGAATAGACGTGCCAACCCATTGCCAGGAAGACGATTCCGCCCAATAGCGCGAGCAATCCAGCGCCGGCAAGAAATCGCCGGTGCGATTCCAGTGGCTTGGTGGCGAGATTTAAACGTACATTCATCTGATCAAATCCCCTACACGACTTAATTCTTTTGCATCATCCAACCGACGAGTCCCTCAAGCTCACGTTCCGCGAGCGGCCGGGCGTCCGCAGAAACCCGACCCTCTGAAATAGCTGTGTGAAGCAGCGAATGGACCTCGCAATGGAATTCGCTTTCGAGGGGCGCCACAAATTCGGGCAAACGGGTGCCAAGGCCGGCAACGCGGACAGATTGAATGCCTTCCTGCCAGGTATCTTGATAATAGGCAGCGACGGGATAAATCTCTTCGAGCAACATCTGCGGTGTGAGCAGGCCCACCTGCGCTGGCAACTCCGTGCATCGATAGCCACAGAGAACACCCTCGCGAACGATGGCGGTGGTCAGCGAGGTGCCCGATACGCGAGCGAGAAGTGCAGGCCGCTGGTCTGCCAGAAGAGCGACTGCGGCGAGCGACGCACTTAGGACTACTCCGGGTTGCAATCCACTCTGTTCGGCAGCGGATTCGTATTCGCGAACGATGCGTAAGCGGCCAAGCGCGGTCACTACGTCCACTCCGCCTTCTCGAGGCGCCTGACGCATATAGGAAATGAGG
>QHYO01000240.1 GCA_003224135.1 Acidobacteriota bacterium
CGCTCCTTCCACAGCCTTGCAGTGTCTTGCACTGCCTTGCACTTCCTTCGACATGACAGGGCAGCATTCTCGACATAGCCTAATCGATGCTAAGCCGTTCGGTCTTCACTCGAACGGTGTTAACGCCCCTGAGTGTAGTGCCATCCGGCCAATCCTAAAGTTGGCAAAAAGTTGGCAAATTGGTTTTTTGAGAAGTATTCCCCAAGAGGGGAAAAGTGAGAATAGGCGCGTATTTATTGGTGATTTTGATGGTGGGCCTGGGTGGACTTGAACCACCGACCTCGCCCTTATCAGGGGCGCGCTCTAGCCACCTGAGCTACAGGCCCAACAAAATTGCGTGGCACATTGCGATACAACTACGTTAGTTTACAACGCCTTGGGTTGCTTCGCAATTAGGTACAACTTCCCCCTTTTGAGTACAAAACAGCCGGGAAGCTCTGGGCATTTGTCCAATAACGCGACCGTTTTGCCGTTTATGAAACAACACGGATTCCAGGAAGTTAGAAGGGATGCATTCATGTCATCTCCGGGGGTTGGCACTTACTACGACGTTATAGGCAAGTGCTAGCCGCTCCGCCCACTCCAAGAAAATAATGGGAAGCTGTAGGCCGCAAAAGCAGTCACGAGTTGGGGTTGAGTCAACACGAAATGCAACAATTTAGCTCGGCCGATTCACACAATTCCTAGACAAAACAAAACTGACTACTTTCCGTCTGCTTTCCGCCCGCTAGGCACTCCGGGTGGTATGATTCGAGAATGCGGAACCTGCCTTTGAGCCTCATCAGGCTTAACGCTCTTTTCTTGGGTCTCATCCTCGCATCGCCGGGTTTCTCTTTCGACTTTCCCCTAACAGACAGCTCGATCCGGGAGGCCTACTTTCTCGGTACGCGCCAAGGTGGGATTTCACCCGATGTTCTCAAGCAGTATTCCCACGGGATCGACGAACTCCACCAGGGGAATTGCATCTCGAAAGCTAGAATCGAAACGCCATTCCTGCAGATTGCAGAGTATGTGGGAAGCATACCTAATTACAGTGCACAGGACGCCGTGAAAGAACTTTCCGGCCGCCCGACGAAGCTTCGCGTATTTCTGGATATCTGTTTTATGCGTGAAGCGCCACCGCCGAACTCCGTCAAACTCAAATTTATTTAGAACAAGAAGGAGGTCCTTCCGGCGACAGATGTGCGCTCGGCATTTGCGGAACGATTCAGCGAGACGTCGTTTCTTCTTCCCAATGGAGAAAGCGCTAAGCTGGAATTTGATCCCATGACACTTGATTCTTCCACGTTGACGATCCTCATTGATACTCCGAACGGCCAGTATGCTGAAACTACTTTCGACCTACAGTCTCTAAGGTGAGCAACGAATTGCTATGTAAGTCTGGTAAACACATAAACCGTACACTTCGATATCAAAACGGAGTGCGATGCAGAACAAGCCGTAGAAACTATTCGTACCTCAACGCGACCATGGGGTCCACACGCGTTGCCCGGCGCGCCGGGATATAGCTCGCAAGCAGAGCGGACGTTATGAGCACGGCGGCGACGGTGCTCAGAATCGAAACATCCCAGGAGCGAACACCAAAGAGAAGGCTGCGCATGAACATTCCAGCAGCTATCGAGCCTGAAAGTCCGAGAACGAGTCCGATGAGGGTCAACCAGCCAGCTTCCTTCAGAATGAGTTGGTATACAGAGCTACGCCTTGCACCTAGCGCCATCCGTACTCCAATTTCACGGGTCCGCTGGTCCACACCATAGGCTGTCACGCCGTAGAGGCCCACAGCGGCCAGCACAAGCCCGACGGCTCCAAACAGCCAGGTCAGGCTGGCGATCATGTTCTGCTGGGCAAAGTCGGCACGAATGAGTTCCGAATATCGCTGAACGCCGTTCATCACGAGGTTCGGATCGACATTCGCCAGTGCCCTTTTCACCTCCGCCTCGAGCGTCGGCGGATTTCCCGGCGCCCAGATCACGATGTTGTACAAGTAATGCGACCAGACTTCGCGGCCTTCGGTGTCCGGTTCATCGAAGTGCGTGGTCTGCGCCTCCGGAAGGAAATACATTGGCTCCGGAGGATCACCAAAGTAGCGCATGTCCGAGGCGACGCCGATAATCTCGTACATTCCCGCGTTTTTCCGCGGAGCAGGGCCGAAATGCTGCCCGATGGGGTTCTCCTTGCTAAAGAACCTCTTGGCAAACGCCTCGTTGATGACGGCCACAGGCCGCGTATCGGCGTTGTCCTCGTCGCTGATGGGCCGTCCCATCACGATCCTGTCCCCGAGGGTCTCGAAAAATCCCGGCGTGACGCGAGTCCAATTGGCTGAATAATCGTCGTCGGGTTTCCCCTCAACCTGGATATTATGACCCCAATTGGAGCCACTCATCGGCGCGTAGAGTGCCGGGCTGACCATACGCACGCCGGGGATGGCGTGCAGATGGTCCTGGATTTCGCGGAAGAGTGACACGAGTTGCTGCTGCTTGTAGTTGGAGATCTTCGGATCGATGGAGACAAGATAGCGCCCGCTGATATCGAATCCAAAGTTCTGATGCTCCAGATTGCGCAGGGTCTGGCCGAGCATCGCCGCCGCGCTCAGCAGTACGAGCGATACCGCCGTCTGCACGATCACCAGCGTCTTCTGCGCCCAGTGGCGATTGCCTCCCACGGAGCGGTTCGCTCCGCGCAGCGCTTCGATCGGCTCGGCGCGCGAGGCGGTCCATGCGGGTGCAATGCCGAAGACGACTCCGGTGATCACCGAAATACCCAGCGCGAAGAGCAGCGCCGGAGTCGAGGGCGCAGCGCCCACGGGGATCCAAGCGTCTGAGCGCATCGTGGCATCCGGTCCCGCGATAGCAAGCTGGAGGATGAGGTTGGCGCCTGCATACGCGACGACGATTCCCGCGACGGCACCGAACACAGCCAGGGTGAGGCTCTCAGCCAGCGCCTTGCGCACCAGGCGCGCGCGCGATGCGCCGAGAGCGGCGCGGATCGCCGTCTGGGAGCGGCCACAAAGAGCAGTCGCAAACCGTCTTTGTATTTCTCGCGCATTAGCGAAACGCCCGCGCCGCCCGGTGTCAGATGCACGGTCTGCTTCCCCCAGAGTGCCTTTTCCTGCGAGTTCATATCCGCCACATGGCTCGCCAGCCATCGGTGCAGCTCTACCTGGAGTTGCGTCTCCAGAGTTTTCGGATTCGTCTCAGGGCGAACGCGCCCGATCAGATCAAGCCAGGCCAGGCGAGGATTCTTCAAGCGCGAAGTTGAGCCGGCGATCAGCGGCTCCGTTGCCAGCGGCAGCCAGAAGTCGGGCATACCCCAGTCGGCGATCTTCGCTCCGAAGAAGCCCGGCGGCCCGACGCCGATAACTGTGAATGGATGGCCGTTGAGCTGGTACGTCGCTCCGACCACGGACGGATCGGATCCGTACTTCCCCTGCCATGTGTGAAAACTCATCACCGCGACCGGCGCCATGCCTTCCCCGTCGTCGGCATCGGTGAACAGACGCCCGCGCCACGCTGAAATGCCGAACGTCTCGAAGAAATTGCCGGAGACGTACTCGCCGTTGCGCGTCTCAGCAGGGACCGGCGAACCGGCGCGCCGAACGGCCAACTCAGCCTGACCGAGGCCGACCTGGAATGCCGCCAGGTCCCCGAACTCGGGGGTATTGGCGCGGAATAGCTTGTACGTCTCCCAGGAGAAGAAACTCCAGTCATTCGGCGGCAGCCAGCTGCCGTCTCCTTGCGTGTACCCGGCCGAGTAGCAGCAGCGCACAGCATCGCCGATGCGCCAGAGCTGATCCGGCCTCGCAACGGGCAGCGACCTGAGCATCACCTGGTGCACCAGCGTGAAAATCGACGTGGTGGCCCCGATGCCGAGCGCGAGGGTCAGGACGGCAACGATGGTAAAGCCGGGAGACTTACGCAGCATGCGCACACCGTCGCGCAAGTCCTGCCAGAGCATCTGCTCGGTACACTTCCTAAAATACGACCCATTCATGGCCAGCAACAAGTCCGGTCCTCATCTTTATAGATTATAGACAACAAAACCGACAAGTGCCTGACAACCGGACCGTTTGGAACTTCAGCTTTGTTTGCGGACCTCCCGAAATACAACTAGGTGGAAGTCTGTTTGGCAGGGATTCGCAGTGAGCGGAAATGTTTTTGGCTGTGGAGGTGAGCTTCATAGTTCACCGTGGATGGAAGACCCGATGCGCCAGAAGAGAAACAAAGAGAAGGACCAGAACGAATACAAGTAGGGCCCTCGCGGCGATGCTCTTTAGGCGCTTGGCGTCCATGCACAGAGATTACGCTGGAACCGCTGCATAGCGTGCGTTCCGTGTTGTAGGGGGTGTTGTTGAGTACAACTTAAGTATGAGAAGAGCAATTTTGAGGGCCCGTTTTTGAGGTTAACTGTAGCCGAATCAACAACAGTCTCTTGAGCTACAGGCCCGTTTCAAATCAATCTCAAAGTCGTATCACGAAAATTCGTCTGGCCGCCAACGCTCGCTATGGCAAATCTCCGCACTCCTACTTACCTTCTGCTGGTCACTACTGAACAAAACCCATTGTGGGTGGCGGTCCGCCGGGCTCCGGAGCTTCTTTGATGGTGCCGAACTGCGACTCATATCTCGAAATATTTTCCCCGAGGGCACGCCATATCCGCTTCGCGTGGCCCGGACTCACAATCATACTGCTCAGCAGTTTACCCTGCGTCCCGTTCGGAAAAATGTAGACAAAATTTAGGGTGAACTCTTCAACGTTGTGATGAATCATCATCAGATTACTGTAGAGCCCCTGCAGTTCTTTTTCTTCCGCTTTGATCTGCATCTGTCCCGGCTGTGGCTGCTGTTGCTTTTCGTCCATGCTGGTCTCCCTGAAATCCGGTTTCCAAAGTATCACAGCAGGGGTACTTCTCTGGTCCTATTCACGTCGCGATTCGCGCAACACCCAGAAAATCTCTATTGACAGTTGCTGATATTAAGGCTAGTTTAGAGCTGATATTTACTACAGTTAACTCTTCATGGCTCGATCGACCGGACCACTCGTAGACACGGAACCATCTGTTCCAGCGGAACCCGCGACGGCCGCCGCGTCCAAGGCCAGCATCTCACGCGCGGCCACGTATCCTTCGCTTCCTGAATCGCACCGCACAATTCCAATCGCTCCCGGTCTGAGTTGGTTCAGAAAAATTCTGGCCTTCGCGGGGCCTGGCTATCTCGTCGCAGTTGGATATATGGACCCCGGCAACTGGGCCACGGACCTTGGCGGCGGGGCAAAATTTGGTTATGCGCTTCTCAGCGTGATTCTTCTGAGCAATCTGATGGCGATGCTACTTCAGGCGCTCTCCGCCAAACTAGGGATTGTCACGGGACGCGACCTG
Organism: Acidobacteriota bacterium; assembly: GCA_003224135.1. Taxonomy (GTDB): domain Bacteria; phylum Acidobacteriota; class Terriglobia; order Acidiferrales; family UBA7541; genus Acidiferrum. The sequence continues at coordinate 5,374 of QHYO01000240.1, forward strand.
GCGCAGGCCTGCCGCGAATCCTATTCTCGCCCTGTTGCGATCGCTCTATGGATTGTTTGCGAAATTGCGATCGCGGCTTGCGACCTCGCTGAAGTTCTTGGCTCCGCCGTCGCGCTCAAGCTGCTGTTCGGACTTCCGTTGATCGCCGGCGTACTGATCACCGCGCTCGACGTGTTGATCGTCCTCGCGCTGCAGGGGCGCGGCTTTCGGCTGATCGAGGCTTTCGTCGTGACGCTGATCGTTACCATTGCAGCGTGCTTTGCCTATGAAATTTTTTTCGCACAGCCAATCTGGCGCGAAGCCGCAGTCGGCTTTATTCCGAGGTTTGAAATCCTTCGCAATCGCGAAATGCTGTACATCGCCATCGGCATCCTCGGCGCTACGGTGATGCCGCACAATCTCTATCTCCATTCGAGCATTGTGCAAACGCGGGCGTTTGCAACCGACGCAGGCGGGAAACGGGAGGCTCTTCGCTACGCGACGTTTGATTCCACTCTCGCACTTGGCTTTGCACTTTTTATCAACGCCGCCATCCTGATTCTTGGCGCCGCCGCTTTTCATACGCGCGGCATGCACGACGTTGCGGAAATCGCCGACGCCTACAAGCTTCTCACCCCGGTCCTCGGCGCAAGCTTTGCCAGCACGCTTTTTGCCTGCGCTCTACTGGCTTCGGGACAGAACTCGACGCTTACGGGCACGCTCGCCGGCCAAATCGTGATGGAAGGGTTCCTGAATCTTCGCCTCAAGCCGTGGCTGAGGCGGCTGATCACTCGCGTGCTCGCCATTCTTCCCGCG
>QHYO01000241.1 GCA_003224135.1 Acidobacteriota bacterium
CTGCCCCAATAAAGGCGCGTGCGGGATACTCCTTCGTGAAATACGATTTGTAAATCGGATTGAATTTTTCGAAGAGCGTCAGATCGGTGCAGGAAATCTGCACGTAAACAAGATCGTCCATCGTCATTCCGGCTTGCGCCAAGACATCTTTTTCCCCGTCGAGCAGAATCTTGATTTCGTCTTCGATTTTATCCGGCGCTTTTCCCGTTTTCGGGTCGAGGCCAATCCGTCCCGCGAGGTACAGCGTGTTGCCCGTAAGAATCGCGTCACTGAACGGCGCTTGCACGGTTTTGCCGGGCAGATCGATCACTTTCCGCGGTGCCTGGGGCGGAGGTTGTGAGAGTGTTCCTTGCACGGTGGTAAGTATGCCGGCGACGACTAGAGTTGCCAGGACGATTCCGACTCGGCGATTCATTTGAAAAACTCCTTGGGCAGCGAATATGGTTTGAAAGCCGCGCTGCAAGTGCACAGAGTGTAATGCGGACGGTCCGGTTACGGCAAGCTAGAATCGCTGAAAACCATCACAAATCCGGCTAAAGGGCGATCCAACCACTGCGAATAAAATAGAGAGAAGTGACCCCCGCGAGAATCCATAGCAGTACGCCTTGGGCGAGCGGACGCCAACCCACCTCTTTCAACGTTGCGCGGGAGATTCCCGTGCCGATCAGAAACAGTGTGACGGTGAGCCCCAGACGCCCGAGTTGAAAAAACATTTGCGACAGGCGCGGCTCTTGCGGGCCATACGTGTTGATCACCGCAGCCATACAAAAAAGGAAAATAAACCAGGGAATCTGGATTTTGGATTTGCTGTGCCTGACAGCGGCGGTAGCAAGCGCCAGCGGCACGATCCAAAGAGCTCGCGCGAGTTTCACGGTTGTAGCGATCACCAGCGCCTCGCTGCCGTATCGTGAACCCGCGCCCACCACCGAACTAGTGTCGTGAATCGCGAGCGCGGCCCACAATCCGAATTGCGATTGCGAAAGATGCAGCGCCGAACCGATCGATGGAAAAATAAACAGTGCTATTGAATTGAGAATGAACACCGTGCCGAGCGAAACCGCCATCTCTTCATCGCTTGCGTGCAAGATTGGTCCGACAGCGGCGATTGCGCTGCCGCCACAAATCGCGGTGCCCGTCGAGATCAGATAGGAAATCACGCCACTAACGGCAAGCAGCTTCCCGATCAGGAATCCCGCGATCAACGCGAACGCAATGCCGGCGGTCGTATACAGAAATCCGCTGCGCCCGGCCTTGAGCACTTCATGAAGATTCATGCCAAACCCCAGAGCAACCACGGACGCTTGCAAAAGAAATCTCGCTAACGCGCGGCTGTCTGTGGCAAACGGGTGAAGAAACGCCAAGCCAAAAATGATGCCTGCGCACAGTGCAATCGGCGGCGAAATAAATCCGGTAGCGCTCAAAATCAGCAGCAAAAAGAAAATTATCTTTGTATTCATGCGCTCAGGAGAAAATGCGTCGCCTTTGTATACGATCAGTGTGGCTGATTGGGAGCGACCGGCTTCACGGAATTTTTGCTCGCTCCCGGATGCGCCACTTGCGAAACGACTTTCGCCGTGAGCGCCAGGCTGACGCGACAAGCGGAATCATTGATTCGGCACTGCGCGAGCGTCAGTTTGCACCCGCAATTGCACGACTCGGCATTCATGCGGCGAAGTGCGACCGACCGTTGGTTGGCATTCAGTTTCGAGAAGTCAACGCCGGGAAGCTCTGTTGCGCGTTCTGCATTCTTCAAAAAAATCTGGCCATTGTCTTCGAAATATTCAACTCTCGCGTCCACCGCCTGTCCGAGCATTGCGCGAACTTCCAATTCATAAATGGAGGGATCATTCAGCCCGACGTGTTTTTGTACGATGCGCCCTTCAGGATCGATGACGAACGAAGTGGGAAGCGCGGCAATGCCGCCATAGTCGCGGCGCACTGCGTCCGAAGACATCGCAACGCGATAGTTGATCCCGGATTGCAGCACGAAGCGGCGGACCTCATCGGGATCGTCTTCGTCGGTCGCCAGAGCGATAATTTCGAACTTGTCGGCATAACGCTTCTGCAGATCAACAAGGTCAGGAATTTCCGCGCGGCACGGTCCGCACCAGGTCGCCCAGAAATTCAGCAGCACGATTTTGCCCTTAGCCTCGGCCAGCGAAACTGGTTTGCCATTCAGATCATTCAACTGAAAAGCGGGAGCGGCGTCCGGATTTTTCACAAACCGAATCACGTTCGCGTCCGCCGCATCTTGCCCGGTCTGAACGGCGCCGGCGTGAGCCGTTTGCGTGCGCCCGCAGCCGCCCATCAGCACCGCTGCTGTCAGCACCACTAACGTCCATGGCAATTTCCTGTCCATCGCCCTTCAATTGTAACGCATTCGCCGCAGCGACTGGTTCCAGGGAACATCAAAACGGTGAACCAAAGCCGTCAACCTTGATTTAAGACGAACGGGAGAAGTGATTCTGTTGGACACGCACGTCGTCGTGTGGGTCGTGCTCGATCCAAGCAAGCTCTCACAGCAAGCGGTGGCTGCAATCGAGAAGTCCATCAAAGTTGGAAATGGTATAGCAATGTGCGGAGTAAGTCTTCTCGAGATTGCGCACTTAGTCGCGCGCGGACGAATCCAAACAAATTCATTGCTAGAAACGTTCTTGGAGCAAATCGAATCGCGCTTCGTGATTCTGCAACTCAACAGTCAGATTGCCGCTCGCGCCGCGCAACTCCCAGTTTCCTACCCACGCGACCCAATGGATCGCATCATCGGCGCCACCGCAATTGTCGAAGACTTGCCGCTCGTCACTGCCGATGCGCAGATCCAACAATCCAAAGCCGTGAAAGCCATCTGGTAGCGCGTGCTCAACGAAATGAATGGGCGAATGTGCGATGCAGCCTGCGAGTGTTAAGCCGATGGGCTCGGCGCAGAGACATTTCGCTTGCGACGCAGTTTTTGCCAAAACCTAACAAGTAGCCATCCGCCCGGCACGATGATGACCAACCACGGGATGACGGACACTACAACCGTGATCAGTGTCGCCAGGCTCTCCGCTAGATTCGCGCCCGACTCACGAAACGCATCCCAAATCGGCGTGAATGCACTCCTGTTCGCGCCGGATCTTTGCACACGGAAATTAAGTTCAACAGCGACCTTTTCCGTTTCGTTCGCCAGGATTTTTCGCTGGGCATTTTCGCTGTCCAATTCTGACTGGACATCGGTGAGCTTTTCCTGAATTTCCACAAGATCCTTGACGCCCACAGAAGGCTTCCCCAACATACCGCGAAGGCTGTCGCGATACGTATTAAGGTTTTTGATTTTGGCTTCAGTATCTACAACCGCGGACGTCTTGTCCTCGGTTTCCGTCGTGTGCTGAACGATATTGCCTTGCTTTTCCGCCTGTGCAATTAATCTCGGGAAATCTTGCGGCGCAACGCGTAGGGCTATGCTACCGGAAGGAGAGGACTCAGGTGTTCGCGCCGTAATGCTTGAAGCAATGATCTCGCACTGGATGCTCCCGCAAAAGTTGATGACTGATTCCCAGGCCTTGGGAAGGTCACCTTCGTTAGAAACGATTTCAAGTTTGTGGCGCACCGCGGTGAAGCGGTGGGAGCTGTCGGAGACGGCAGACAGAGAATGCGTGAACAAGGCCCGAGTTGAACTCGCCAATCCACTTACTCTCGTATAAGACGCCGTTTCCGCTCGGTCCACGCTGATAACTGCTTTTCGGGAACACCCGGCGACCAGGAGAGCGCCGGCAAGAAGTAGAGATGTGAGTTTAAGGGGCATGGGTCAGTAATCCTCAGAGGCGATTTACATGCAAGGTAGGTCGCTTACAATACCCCACTTCTTTTTCTTGGACACGAGACGTTAGCAAAAGTTCCCGATGTCAGGACGAGCGGAGCTGGGCGTCGACGGAAGTTTCCAGCGCGGCAACAATTTTCGACGAGAACTCGGAAACTTGCGCGTCCGTCAGAGTGGCTTCGCGACTCTGGAACGTTACGCGAATCATGAGTGAGTATTTTCCCGCTGGAACATTTTTCCCGCGATAGAGGTCGGCGGCTTCGACAGACGTGACTTCCGCGATATTCAGCGAGCGGATCGCTTTTACAATTTCCGCGAAGGGCGTGCCTTCGGCGAGCAGCAAAGAAAAATCGCGTTCGACCGCCGGGAAGCGGGGAAGGGGGTCATAACGGCGCGCATTTTTCACTCCGTGATATGCACAGTAGAACGGACCGAGAACGAGCTCGGCAAGAAAAACGTCCTGGCGGAATTTGAGCTTGTCCGCAACGCGGCGCGCCAGCTGCCCTGCCGAGCCGAGTTGGTTTTCTCCGAGACGAATCTGTCCGCGTTTCGCGGGATGCAGCGACTCCGCTCCGCCGTGTTCCCACTCTAAACCGCCGGCCAGTGTGCCGATCGAGTCAAGATCGCCCTTGAGATCGGCGAACGCAAACGCGCGCGCGGAATCGTAAAGACCCTGCGAACGCGCTTCGCCGGTTGCGCCGAGAGTCAGGAAAAGCGTTTCCACTGGCGCGACTGTGGCTTCGCCCGATTTTTCCGGAGACGCAAAGCGATAATGGCGCCCGATTTCGAAGAGGCGAACGTTGCGCTGGCCGTGGTTGAGATTCCATTCAATCGCGTTAGTCATCGAGACAGACCCATTCGAGCGCAGAAGATTCATCTCTTCGGAAAGAGGATTGGCGAGGCGCGCGGGCATTACGCCGTCCGGACGAAAGAGCGCGTCGCGGTCCTCTGCGACGTGCGGAATGGTCACGATCTCGCGATAGCCAAGCCCTATCAACCGTTCGCGCAAGCGAGATTCCGCTTCGTAATGCGCGAGGCGCGCCGCTCCTTGGCGCGCCGCGGGGAGGCGCGGCGGAAATTTATCAAGACCATAAACGCGCGCAACTTCTTCGATCAAATCGATTTCGCGTTCAACATCGGCGCGCCACGACGGCTGCGTGCATTCCCATGCCGCGAGAATTGAGCCGGCTTGGCCGCGATTCTGATCCACACGAACG
>QHYO01000244.1 GCA_003224135.1 Acidobacteriota bacterium
GATTCAGAGTGCGCGCATGCCGAAAATAAAGCCGCATCCATTCCGCCGCGTTTCGCTCAATTCCATCTCGCACGGCCAGCGAACGCTTCGCTGCCTCTTCCTGCATTTCGTAGGTCAGCGTGTTATCGTTGCGTGCGTTGCCGTAATGCAGCAAACATCGAATCGAACTCTGAAATTCGACGGCGTCCGCCGCCATCTCTTCATCCGCCGCGGTTGATCCCCGCAAGTCCGGCCGGTCACCTAGAATCTGCCGCAGCCAGAATGCCGCCTGGTAGTCGCGCAGACCTCCGGGCGCCTCCTTCACGTTCGGTTCCAGATGAAAGATCGTGTTTCCGTAGCGCGCCAGCCGTTCTTTCGTCAGCCGGTGCAATTGTGAAAACAGGAATGATCTTGACTGCTTTTCCGAAGGTGGAAGGACGCGATTGTCTAGTTTGTCGAACAGTTCCTGGTCCCCAGAAAGGAATCTTCGATCGAGAAGCGCCAGATGAAACTCCGCATTGTCCTCTTCGATTCGCTTGCATTCATCGATCGTTCGCCCTGCGCTGCTGACGCGGAATCCCAGGTCCCACATGGTGCGGGAAAATTCAGATATGAAAGGCCGGAATTCCTCCTCGGTTTTTTCGTTTTCAAACAAAAACAATATGTCCAAATCAGAGAAGGGGAACAGCATCCTCCGGCCATACCCTCCGAGTGCCAAAAGCGCCAAGCCTTCGTTCGGCGTTTCGTGTATTTTCATTACGTCGCCGAAGATCAGCCGGATAGTGTTGTCCGCAAGCTCGCACAGTCCGCGTAGCGTCTCTCTTGCCGTCGCTCCTGTATCGAACCTCGAGCGAATGCGCTGGCGTTCCGCTTCCACCTGCGGCGCGAGTACGTTTAACGGTTTTGCAGGCCCTGGCATTTTCCTTGCAGTAGGCTGTTCCGGGGGAAGACCGGATCGGGCGGCGGTTGACACGACGTCAGAGCGCGCTTTCGCCGCGTTCTTCATTGCGAATGCGTATCGCTTCCTCCACCCGTGACAAAAATATCTTACCGTCGCCAATCTTCCCTGTCTTGGCGGTCTTCAGTATTGTGTCCACAACCGTGTTCACCAGTTTGTCGGGCAGCACCATTTCCAGCTTGATCTTCGGCAGCAGGTCCACTGTATACTCTCGCCCGCGGTACACCTCGGTGTGCCCTTTCTGCCGGCCATGACCGCGCACTTCGGTCACCGTCATTCCTTCAATGCCCACTTCGCGCAGCGCGTCTTTCACCGATTCAAACCGTGATGGCTGAATGATGGCTTCCAGTTTCATCATGGATATTCTGTTTCGCCTCCGCCTGCGTTCCTGCGATTCCCATCCCGAAGATCGCGTTTCTAAGATTCCGCTTCTAAGATTCGAGGTAGTAAGCTTCTTCGCCGTGCTGCGTCACGTCCAGACCTTCTACTTCGTCTTCTTCGCTCGTGCGGAAGCCCGTTACCAGGTCCGTGATTTTCAGAATCACGATTGTGCCGACAAGTGCGAATCCCCACGCGATCAACACACCAACCAGCTGGTTTCCGATCTGACCCCAGTGGCCGTCCAGACCACCCACAGGTTTTCCCGCGCCGAAAATCGGGTTGACGATCTGCTGCGCGAATACGCCCGTCAGTAGCGCGCCAATCGTTCCTCCCGCACCGTGAACACCAAATGCGTCCAGTGCGTCATCATACCCGAAGAGCGCCTTCACACGGGTAACCATAAAGTAGCAGACCAGCCCTGCCGCCAGACCAATCGCCAGCGCGGGCATCGGCCCGACAAATCCTGCCGCTGGCGTAATCGCAACGAGCCCGGCAACCGCTCCTGATATCGCGCCGAGAGCGCTGGCCTTTCCATTCTTGAACCACTCCGCCACGCTCCAACCAATCGCCGCTGCCGCCGCGCCCAGGTGAGTCGCAACGAAGGCGCTCGACGCCAGACCATTTGCCGCCAACGCGCTTCCGGCGTTAAATCCAAACCATCCGACCCACAACAAACAGGCGCCGATAAAACTCAGCACCAGACTGTGCGGTGGCATCGGCTGCTTCGGAAACCCGATCCGCTTTCCCATGTACAGCGCGCAAACCAGTGCGGATACGCCCGACGAGATATGCACCACGGTTCCACCCGCGAAATCCAGGCACGGGAACCGTCCGCTCGCCGCATTTAGAAACCCACCTTTGCCCCAGACCATGTGTGCCAGCGGCGCATACACAATAAAAAACCACAAGGTCATGAACAGCACAGTGGCGCTGAACTTCATGCGCTCCGCAGTTGCGCCGGTGATCAACGCCGGCGTAATCGCGGCGAACATCATCTGGTAAATCATAAACGTAAGATGTGGAATCGTCCCGGCATAGTCCGGATTCGGATCGACGCCTACGCCTCTCGCCAGGCTGTACCCTACCAGCGCCCACAGCACGCTGATCAGCCCCATCATCCCAAAACTCTGCATCATGATGGCCAGCGTGTTCTTGCGCCGCACCAGGCCGCTGTAAAACAGCGCCAGCCCGGGCCCTGTCATCATCAGCACCAGCGCCGCGCTCACCAGCATCCACGCGTTATCGCCTGCAGATTGTGCCGCGGTCACGCGCTGGTCAAGCTGCGCCAACTTGTCGTTCAATTCCTTCGAACTATCGGATTTTTGTGCTGCCGTTGCGGAAGCGGGCGAACTCGAGGCGGGAGCTTGCTGCGCAGGGAGGGGAGGTGCCGGCAACAACAGAGCAATCGTAAAACAACAATACAACACCGCGCGTTTCATCACTCGTTCGACTCCGCTGCGTTGGAATGGCACTACCGGGGACGGCACATCGG
>QHYO01000242.1 GCA_003224135.1 Acidobacteriota bacterium
CTGAAGAAAAGTTTCTGTTCGGTGAGGTACATCAGCAGCGAAACAAAATCTTTTCGCCGCCGCTGAATTTCCACGTGATCGCGCTCGCCGATGTTATAAACGCCGATGTGAACTTCCGTTCCGCTCGGCATCTGGCAGGTAACCTCTTCGCTCACGAAGAAGTCCGGGTGGCACCGCAGCTTTTCCGCCGCGTCGATCGAATCGTGATCCGTCAGAGTGACGATGGACATACCCAATTTCTTGCAGTGGGCATAGACCTCGTCCGGCAAGTTGTAGGATTCCTTGGAGACGCGATCAAGCCAAGGCGTGGTACACATTCCTGAAGCGATTGAGTGAATGTGAAGGTCGCATCGCATGCTTCCGTTTTAAACCAGGGATATGAACAGCGGGTGAAGAGGTAGAAAAAACTAGGTGAATGTGCTCTTGGAAACTACTGATGACAAATGACTTCCGGAGTTATCCACATGGCATGGGCCGTGCTCTTCCGGAACATGAAATTCCTGTGTAACACTACAGTCATGTCTGGCCCTGGAAAAATTCACGTTCTATTTCACGATGCGGGCGGTGGTCATCGCAACGCCGCTGTGGCGCTAAAGACCGTCTGCGAACAGCAGATCCGGCCTTGGGAAATCAACCTTGTCCAGTTCCAGGATCTTACGGATCACCTGGACATTCTCCGGCGCCTTACCGGCATACGCATCCAGGAGCAATACAACGTTCTGCTGCGTAACGGCTGGACCTGGGGCAGTGAATATCTTCTGCGTATTCTGCAACTTACCATCCGTATTTTCCATAAACCGATGGTTAGACTTCTGGCGAATTATTGGCGCGGGCATCCCGCTGACTTGCTGATTTCCGTGATTCCGCATTTCAATCGTCAAATTGCTGAAAGTTGGAACTCTGTTTATCCGGGACACCCTTTTGTCACCATTATCACGGACATGGCGGATTTCCCACCGCGTTTCTGGATTGAACCTGTCGCAGAACAGATTGTTGTTGCCGGATCGGAGCGTGCCGAGGAGCAAGCGCGCAATCTTGGCAAAACTGAAAAGAATTTGTTTCGTGCGTCGGGGATGATTCTTCGTCCGGAGTTTTACGCCGAGCAAAAAGAAACTCCGCCGGCTATCAGAAAAGAACTTGGGCTCGACGAAACGCTGCCAACCGCGATTGTTCTGTTTGGCGGTTATGGCTCCAACGCGATGTATGACATTGTGGAACAGCTCGATGCGGAGCATCTGCCGCTGCAGATGATTCTCGTATGCGGAAAAAACGAAAGGCTGGCCGCGAAGCTTCACGAGAAAACATGGAATCTTCCCCTGCACATTGTCGGCTTCACGCGAGAGGTAAACCGCCTGATGCGCGCCGCCGATTTCCTGATCGGCAAACCCGGTCCCGGAAGCCTTGCGGAAGCAATGATTTCCGGTCTGCCGGTTGTGGTGGAATGCAATTCGAGCACGCTGCCGCAGGAGCGTTTCAACACAGAATGGGTAACAGAAAAGAGAGTGGGAATCGTCATCAAAAGCTTCGGCAATGTTGTGCCCGCGGTAAAAGAGTTGCTTGAACCGGGCAAACTGCCTGCGCTTAAGCGTAACGTTAGAGCGCTTCAGAATCGCGCAGTATTTGAGATACCGGAATTTCTATCGAGTTTGTTGCCTGGACACGACAAATCGCAGCCTGAACAAACGGTCGCTTCGCGAACGGTGAATTGAGTTTTGAAACTTAGAGGCTGGCGCGTTCGGCGCGATCAGAGCGAGGGAACCTTGGTCCAGCACCTGGATTTTCCGCCGGCGGCTTGATGCGCGGCTTCGCGCAGGTTGAAGCCCCCCAGCGTGTCGTGCGCTTCCGCGTTTCACACATCTTGACGCATCCGGCGCGTGCGTGCGACTGGCTGCATCGGCAGTAGCAGGCCGGAGGAGAGGCGCGGCGCAGAAGTCCAGGCGTATTGGCAAAGAGGCTCATCGCGGCGGCCAAGGCGAATGCAAGCGCAATAGCGTAGCGCGCCGAAAGGGGAACTATGCCGAGGGAAGTGGCGATGCTGCGCACAAGGAGATTTTGTTCCTGACGGGACAAAAAACCGATGGACCGGCGAGCTAAATAAATTCGTTACCAAGGTTCTAGAACTGGCTAGGGTGAGGGTGCGGCAAGGCGGAATTCCCGAAACGGCGTGAAGTCCGTTCCAATCCGGTCCTTCGGTCTGATATCGGCGCGAGCGCGAATGGCGAGGAATTAATTCAATAAGTTAGCTCGACAGTGTCTTAGTTGACGATGGATACACGCTTGCATAAGTGACTGCGTGGGTACGGTCCAGATCAGGCGCACGAAGGATGCCAAGCGAGGGGCAAGGGCTTGCTTGGCTGAATTCAAGGGCCGTTCCCACCTGCCTCTGAAGAGGGAAGCTAGGATGGATGACCCCACGCAGCTGGTGTGAAAACGACACTAGATATGAAACGTGCCTTCCGGGGCTCCCGGTCCCAAGCTGGAGCCCCATTTTTTTGCCCGGGCGATTTGGTTTTTTGCGCGACGGCACGCGGCTCGACGATGGAATTTTTGGTTCGCGACGGTTCACCCGGCAGTGAAGCTTACCCGAAGTGCTCCGCGGCAGTTCAATTCAATTTCCTCGAAACCGCGATTTTTGCCTGACCCAGCACATGCTCCACTTGCGTTTCGCGCAGCCGTGAAGCGTCGTACTCAAAGCACAATTCCGTTTTTGCATCGTTCAGTTTGAACTTAACGCGTATTTAATTTCGAGAAGTGTCATGGCCGTAGTATAGCAGGCTCGCGCAGTTCCTCGAGTTTTACGCCGGCGCACGCAGCACGCGACAATTTGACATGATATAGGGGGTAGGGGTATAAATACCCTTAGGGGGTATACGTTATATGGCTCGCAAAGCTACAGCCCACACGCACTCAGCAGAATGTGGGTGTGCAATCGGTCCGGGCCACAAGGCCATTGCGGTCGATCCCGAACTTAAGCAAAGCAACCAGAAGCGACTTCGCCGAATTGAGGGCCAAGTCCGCGGGCTGCAAAAAATGGTCGGCGACGACCGATATTGCGCCGACATCATTGTTCAGATTGCTTCGGTTCAGGAAGCGCTGCGGGGCG
>QHYO01000243.1 GCA_003224135.1 Acidobacteriota bacterium
CGCCAGGATATATCGACCCCTTCGCCATTCATACTATCGAGGACAGCTATTCCGGCTCACATAACTACCAACCGGATAGGGATCCCTTGCTTGGATTTAAGCCAAGCCATTTCGGCCCCGATTCCGATTACCACTATGATGCGATAGATGCGGTTACCCAGTACATAATGATAGGCGCGCAAATCGGGACCGCGATCAGCGATGCTATCTCAAGTCGCTCGCTGGAAGGAAGCAGGGATGTTCGTAGGAGAACGTCTGAAGTGATGGGAGAAATATGTAGTGCTCCCCGCTAATTTAGACAGTCAGGGCCTCAGTTTTTAGTACACCTGCGAAAGCCAAGAAGGCCTCGTGCGGGGTGCGATTTCCGACTCCACGGTGAGGCCGGTCGTGATTGTACTCCTGGATCCAGCGGGCGATGCTGGTCTTTGCTTCTTCCACGCTGCGATATTCCGCCGTCCAGACTTCCTCTTCCTTCAAGCTGCGATGGAACCGTTCGATGTAGCTGTTGCCTTCCGGGTGATGGTAAGCCGTGCGCCGATGCGTGATCCCTAGCCGGTTGAGCGTCTCGATGAACCGTGTCGAAGTGAACTGTGTCCCATTGTCTGTGGTCATCGTCAAGCGGGCCTCGCGGCTGCCCTCGGGCAGCCGTGCGAGCACCGCCTGCTCCACTGCGGTCAGCGCGTCCTCGGTCCGGCAACGATGGGAAAGATTCCAGCCCACGATCTCCCGCGTGCAGCAGTCGATCACGCTCACCAGATAGGTCCAGCCCTCTGCCGGCCCCGCCCAGATCTTGGTCATGTCCGACTGCCAGATTTGATTCGGTTCGCTAGCTTCCACGCGGCCCCATTCTTTCTTCCGTCGTGCGCGCAGACGCCGCGAGCGCACCAGCAACCCACGCTCTCGCATCACTCGCAGCACGCGTTTGCGATTCACCCACAGCCCTTCCTTCCGCTGTAGCCACAACGCCACCCGCCGATACCCGTAGGCGGGTTTGTTCCCGCACACCATCACGATCTGCTCATCGTAGGTTCGGTCAGCCCGGCTGCCTCGCGGCCGCTTCCGGTAGTACAGACTCGACCGGCTGATGGCCAACGTCGCCGCCACCAACGTGGCCGTGTAGCCCTGCGTCACTATCTCGCGCGCCTGGGAGTGAACCGCGCCACAGCTCACTCCCCCACGACGTTTTTTAGGATTTCGATCTCCAACGACTTCCGCCCCAGCGTCCGTTCCAACTGCCGGATGCGATGGTCCTTCTCGGTTTCCGCCGCGGCAGCGCTTCTCCCCCCAAGCGCTGCCTTCGCTCCCTGTTCCGCTTCATCCTTCCAGCGATAGAACAGATTCGGAGCGATCCCGTGACGCCGACACGTCTCCGAGACGTTCCCACTCTTGATGCCTTCCTGCACGATCTGCCACTTCTCTTCCGGGGATCGATCTACGCGTGGTTTCCTGCCCATGTTGCCTCCTGTTTGGGAGGCCCTGATTCTACCTAGTTGAGGTGTCCAGTTTTAGCGGGGAGCACTACACACACGTAGCCAACGGTCATCGGAGTCCCGCGATAACTCCTGATTAGTCCTTCGCGTCGCAAGGCCTTTCTCTGGGTCGGCCCTGACACTGTTACTAGGCCCTTATGCTGTAGGCGTAAGAAAAGCCAGGTGCCTATGCGTGTTTGAGTGGAGTCATATGGAGCTAAGAATTGAGATTCAGGTTAGGTTGTGAGGGGCGTATGAGGAAAATTCGATTGTTAATTTGCGGTGTCTCTGCTGCAGCATTCCTTGCATTAGGCGACCCGGTTTGGGCGCACGGCATCTTGAGTCAAACCGCACAGCTTCCGCAGACGCCGGCCAGCCAGCATCCATCGCTGCCGCCGCGCCCCACTGCCCCGCAGACTGTCGCGGCAACACCGGCGGCCGCAGGATGGACGCTTGTCCCTGCCAGCGACTGGAGCGCGCGAGCTCCCGGTTTGGTCGGCAACCGCGTCGAGGTATCCGGGAACCTCTCAACCCAATTGATGGTCAACCCACGCAGTAGTTTCAGCAATACCGGATGGATGAGGGACGCCGGCAACAAGGAACTCGCGACTGTACTGTTCGACCAAATTGGCGACGCTGAACTCGCGTGGATGCGGAAGAACAGGTGCAGTGAGACCTGCGCTGGAGTGTTCGTTCGTGGCGTAGTCGTGAGCGGGCGCGGGAGTCGCGCGCCGGTGTTGCGGATGATTGACGTCTCGTTCGAATCCCGCGCGGGTGGCGCTGCAGCAAGCATGGTGCAACTCGATTCCGGCCACGCGGACACGCCTGCTGTCGAGAAGCAATTGCTCCCGCCGGGCGGGGTACCAACCACTTTGGGTCCCTCAGCGGTGACGCAGATGCCGGCGGCAACTCCGGATACCACGGCAGGGAAAAGCGTATACGAGAGAATGCAAGATCATAGTCTGAAAATGCGGCAGCGTGACCTGAATTGGGAGAAAGGAATGATTCCGGGCCCCGAGAGGCCGCCCGACTTCGAGACCAACTATCGAAGCATCCGTGATACGCGACTGTCGAAAGTCTTTGCCAACTACCCCTGGAATACAGGGCGCAACGCATGGCCGCGCGTGGCGCTGGTGGTCGAGCAAGAGGCTACCGGTGGAACAGGTGCGCTCGGGTTCTTGCGGCCTGGTGAAAAGATCAAGGATCGCTGTTGGCAGTTGCGAGCACGACTGTGGACCGGTCCGGCCGCCAGCCAGGAAATTGCGCCGTTCAACTGGTGCCTTAGCGAAATGCGCTTCAACGTTCCCTACAACGCCGTGGCGCTTTGGGGGAAGACACTGGGCACCCGGGCACAAAATACAGGGCTCGACCGGACACTTGGTCCGAACCCGCCGGCCCTCCCTGTGCCGAGGCTCCACTACGACAACGGCTCGTATAGCGACACGATTATGCTCGGCACACTTTCACCGACGCAGCCAAGGGCGTACCCAGTGACACTCCCATCAGGACCGCTCCAAGCGAACCGAAGTCCGGCGCCGCGCAAGCTATCGACTCCGATATTAAAGATACCAAAGAGCAGACATCAGCCAAGCCTTCTGCAAATTCCTATATACCTGCAATAGAAATCAAACAAGGCGCAGACAGTCTCAAACGAACGCTTGAAAGCATGCCTTATACAAGCGAAGGGAATGGCGCTGTTATTTATATATTCGAATATTCTGACTGTCCTTTTGCTCAACGGCGCTACAAGGATTGGAAGGGAAAACTTGAAGGGGTAGAACTTCGTCATTTTTTTTATGCCACCAACGAGAGATCAGCCAATGAGATGGCCGCTCTTGCACTCTCGAAGGACATTAATGCCTACTATGCTTACATGGAACACCGGAAAGCGGCGCCTGACCGAAGTAAAACCGGCCAGAGTGTCGATGCCTTTAACTTAGTTTCAAACTCTAAAACAAACATTATTATTCCAATATTACATAACAACGGTTGGGCACTTCGCAATCTTGTCTCACCGAATTATTTTTGGGAGATTGGCGGTAAATGGTATTCAGACGGCGGCTATAAAGAGCATGGCAGATTCGAAAGCATCATGAACATGGTTGCCCTAAACAAAGCTGCCCAGCTAAATCCACGAACAGCTAACGCCAGCCAATCCGTCAATACTCCACCCGCCTAAACAAAGCTGCCCAGCAAAATCCACGAACACCTGACACTGGCCAATCTGTCAACACTCAACCCGCTGTGTCAAACACCGTGTCTGATATCTCTGCGATTGCCGCGAGCACGACAGACGAAAAACAACAGGACATCCTCGGCATCAAGCTTGGCGTCTCCACGCCCTTAGAAGTAAGAGCTGCGATCGCCCGCCAGAGTCCTGCATTCACGGTCGAGGAGTCTCCCGCAAAGCTCACAGGATACATAAGAACAGGTCGAATACTTCCGGCGCCGGTCGATGTCCCGAACGGAAAATATGTTGCATTGATCAACGCGGTTGCCCGGTCTTCCAAACTCGTCAGCTGTCATCCCAAAGAAAGCCAGGTTGACTGCGAAAGGATTGAAGTTTGGTTTGCCGCCCCTCCGAATGTACCCACAGCTGGCATTGTCAGACGAGTGATCAACTACATACAC
>QHYO01000021.1 GCA_003224135.1 Acidobacteriota bacterium
CTTTTCCTACGACACAAAAACGAAACAAGTGAAACAGGTTCTAGAGAATAAAGGATACGACCTAAAAACAATTTCGGCTGGGCCGGACGCGCTGGTCTACGAACAATTTGGCGGTATCTATACATATGACCCGCAATCGGGACAGGCGCGGCACGTGGAAATCCACGTTGCCGGAGATTCGCCGTCGACCCGCGCGCACTGGGAAAAAGTAGCGGACAAGGTCGGCAACGCCGCGATATCACCGACCGGAGCACGCGCCGTGTTCGAGGCTCGCGGCGAAATTTTGACAGTCCCGGCGGAAAAGGGCGACATCCGAAATTTGACCAGGACCACAACGTTTGCCGAGCGCGACCCAGCGTGGTCGCCAGACGGAAAATGGATTGCTTTTTTTTCCGACGAGTCAGGGGAGTACGCACTTCATCTGGTGAATCAATCGGGACTGGGTGAGGTGAAGAAAATCGGGCTGGGAAATCCGCCATCGTATTTTTATAGCCCGACGTGGTCGCCGGACAGCAAGAACGTTGCGTTCACCGACAAGCGATTGAATTTGTGGTACGTGGATATCGACAAAGGCGGATCTCCAAAGAAGGTTGATACGGATTTGTACGAAGACCCGACATACGCCCTCGATCCGGCGTGGTCGCCGGACAGCAAGTGGCTGACTTATTCGCGATTTCTGCCAAGCCATTTCCGCGCGGTCTTCGTGTATTCGCTGGAATCGGGGAAGAGTTCTCAAGTCACGGATGGTCTCAGCGAAGCGCGCTTCCCGGTGTTCGACAAAAACGGGAAATATATTTATCTCGGTGCGAGCACAGACTTCGGACTTTCCGCCGGATGGCTGGATCTGACGAGCTATCAGCACCCAGTTTCGCGAAATATTTATGCGGTGGTCTTGAAGAAGGGCGAGCCTTCGCCAGTTGATCCGGAGAGCGACGACGAAAAGATTGCCCCGGCAAAATCCGAAGAAAAATCCAAGAGCGAGCAGAAAGACTCGAGTAAGGCCAAAGAAACGGACAAGAAGGACGAAAAAAAAGATGAAAAGAAAGACGAGAAAAAAGACGAACCAGTGACGGTGACGATTGATCTTGAGGGAATCGGCCAACGCATTGTGTCTTTGCCGATCAAGGCAGCGAATTACGTGAGCCTTACGCCGGGCAAGCCTGGCGTGTTGTATCTTGCGGAAACGGCGGTGATTGCGCCACAGGGGCCGCCACAACTTACCGTCAGCAAATTCGATTTGTCCTCGAGGAAAACAGAGGCGTTTCTGAATGGCGTGAATGGCTATGCGATTTCCGCGAACGGCGAAAAAGTGTTGTACCGGCAAGGCCCGACGGGATGGTTTATTGGCCGGGCGAAGGTGCGCTGAAGCTTGATGAATTCGAGGTTTACGTTGATCCTCGCGCCGAATGGAACCAGATGTACCACGAGGTCTGGCGCATCCAGAGAGATTTTTTCTACGATCCGCACTGGCACGGATTGGACCTAACCGCGGCGGAAAAGAAGTACGCTCCTTTCGTGAAAGCGGCGGGAGGCCGGGACGACATCAACCACCTGTTTGAAGAAATGCTCGGCGAAATCACAGTGGGCCACATGTTTGTCGGCGGCGGTGACTTTCCGAAGGCCCCGGAAGTAAAAGGCGGCTTGCTGGGCGCTGACTACAAAATCGCGAATGGACGCTACCAGTTTGCGCGCATTTACAACGGTGAGAACTGGAATCCTGATTTGCGCGCGCCGCTGACGCAACCGGGAGTGGACGTCAAGCTAGGCGACTACTTGATCGAAGTGAACGGCGTTGATGTTCGACCGCCAGCGGAAGTGTACAAGTATTTCGAAAACACGGCAGGCAAACAGATAAAGATCAAAGTAAGTTCGCAACCGGACGGAAGGGACGTGCGCGAAGTCACGGTCGTGCCGGTCGCTGATGAATTTCCTCTGCGCAACCGCGCATGGGAGGAAGACAACCGGCGCAAAGTGGACGAATTGAGCGGCGGCAAACTTGCTTACGTGCACGTGCCGGATACCTCGACAGGCGGCTATCTGAACTTCAACCGGTTTTATTTCGCGCAGATCGGCAAACAAGGCGCGGTGATCGATGAGCGCTACAACCACGGCGGGT
>QHYO01000246.1 GCA_003224135.1 Acidobacteriota bacterium
CGAGCGTTTCCGAAGGTGTGTCTCCGCCCTTCACGGCCTTCCAGGTCGCAAGCTGTGAGCTCAGCAACGACTCGTTCATTACCTTGTCTTGTTGCGCTCGGTTCACGGCCTGCGTGATGGCGTCTAATTGCGCATTCATTCCGGTAAGCAACCCGAGGTTGGCCTGTTCCTGATCCGGAAGCGATCCCATATTTTTCTTCTTGAAGTCGGCCAACTTCGCGTCCTCCTCGTCTAGATTCCGCTTCGCTTGATCCACCTGCTGGGCAAAAAATTCCGTGGTCTGCGTTCCCTGCGCGTCAATGTCGCGCGAGTTCTGCTCCATAAACATCGTGGTGATCTCGCTGCAAATGCGCTGCGCAATTTGTGGATTATCAAATGTCACGTTCACGTGAAATCCCGGCAACTGGCGATTTTGCGTTCCTTGCATGGGCGCTAGTGGCGTTACTTCAATCGCCGTGCGTAACTTCGCCACCAGGTCTTCCATGTGCACTGTGCCACGCTCGGAGGAGTACAATCCGAACTTCTCGATAATGGGCTGCAACCGGGAACGGCTTAAAATTTGTTCCTGCATCGAGGCCAGGCGCTGGTTTGTGGCCTCTGATACTACGGGCTTTACGAGTTCGGGTGACACCGTCGGCTCGTCGACCAAAACGAGGGTGTGGGAAGTGAACCGTTTCGGCAGAAACGCGGTAGAGCCAAGCGCAAGCGAAACTCCTCCGATCACGGTCAAAGGCAGGATCCACCAATACCTTCTCAGGATCCTCTTAACTTCCACCATGGACATTTCGCCATTTCGAATCATATCTTCCTCGCTGCCAATTCCCTGTCCCTTACCGGTTGACACGCATCCCCGGTAATAGAATGCAAGCCCGGTTCCAGCGGATCGAAGACCGTTGGTCGCTCATTTTAAGTCATCTAGTTTCAACCAGGTAGATCTACCAGACAGGAATTCCATCCGCAGCACGCCCTTCAAAGCCCGCTCGCCTGCCTGGGAAAGTGGAACTATTCTATCCACGTTGTCCCTAATTTTAGCCCTTTTTGTGGCTGAGGGAAGGTAAATCAATGAGGCCTGTCCATGGCCGTTCCCTGCTGGCAGAAACCGCCCTGCTTAACCCACTAAGAATGCGGTGCTTAAGTATCTGGTCGTTCGGGGAGCAGCCGCCGGACGTCTGAGGGCGTAAAATTGCACCTTGGCCGCACCTGCTCAATCATGTCTATACTGTTCTATACTGTCAGCCCGAAACTTATGCCACGCCCTACTGTGACCGGTAATGTCTTGCGAGCCGGAATCGGCTTTCTTTTTCTTGTCGCGCTCGTCCTGTCGGCCTGCTCGCGGGATCCCAATGTTCGCAAGCAGAAGTTTATTGCTCAGGGCGACGCCTATTTTAAGGAAGGCAAATATCCCGAAGCGCAAATTTCCTACTCGCGTGCCCTGCAGCTCGATTCGCGTTACGTGGTGGCCCTCTACAAGAGCGCGCAATGCAGCGAGCGGCTTGGAAATTGGAACAACGCGTATCGGGAACTTCTGCGCGTAGTTGATCTTGAGCCGGAAAACTGGCCCGCGCACCTGGACCTCGGAAAGATCTATCTGGGCGGTGGAAAACCGCAGGAAGCGAAAGAACGCGCCCTGCTCATTTTGCGCAGCAGCCCGAAGAACGTCGACGCAAAGATGCTGCTGTCGGAGTCGGACGCGGTTCTTGGCAATCAGAAAGATGCATTGTCGGAAGCGCGCGAGGCGGTCGATTTAGAGCCCGGCCAGGCCAAGGTTTATCTCAATCTCGCGATCCTTCAGCAGAAGGGCGGGGCCTTCGGCGAAGCAGAAGCTACTTTCCGGAAGGCTCAATCGCTCGACCCCACTTCGATCGTGCCCACCATGTATCTTGGCAGTCTTTATCAGTCCCAAAAACGCAACGAAGACGCGCGAAAACAGTTCGAAGCGGCAATCCAGGCGGAGCCGAAAAATCCAGCTCCGCGAACCGCTCTGGCGACCCTTTATTTCGCCGAGGGGCAGATCGATCAAACGGAAAAGGTTCTCGCCGACGCCAAGGCTCAGATGCCCGATATCCCGGCGGGTTACAGGATGCTGGGTGACTTTTATATTGCGCGCAATGATCCGCCGAAGGCTCTTGCGGAATTCTCCGACCTCGTGACGCGATATCCAAACGATGTTGCCGTCAAGAAAACCTACGTGCAGCTCCTGGTGCTGGCGCACAAATTGGACGAAGCAGGTCGCTTGAACGATTCGATTCTCAAGTCTGCGCCCCACGATGTCGATGCGCTGATCCTTCGCGGCCAGATGCAGGTTCAGCAAAAAAAAGGCGACGAAGCAATCGTCACCCTGCAGGAGGCGCTGAAGTACGCTGCTGAGAACTCGGCCGGCCATCTGCAGCTCGGATTCGCCTACCAGTTGAAAGGCAATCCGAATCAGGCGGAAAGCGAGTGGCGTAAAACCGTCCAATTGCAGCCCAGAACTGCCGAGGCATGGCGGGCTCTTGCTGCGCTTGCCGCTCAGCGACGCGACTGGCATGAACTGGAATCCATCGGAACGCAATTAATCAAAATTACTCCGAACGCAGCGGACGGCTACATCATTCATTCGACAGCGCGCGCAAATCAGGGCGATGTCGCAAGTGCCGAAGCCGACTTGAATCGGCTTATTCTGTCCGCGCCGCAAAGTCCTTCCGGGTACCTGAACCTTGGCATCTTGCGTGCCAAGCAGAAGCGCTGGACCGAGGCAGACTCGCTGCTCCATCAGGCCCTCACGCGCGACCCCGGTTCACTCCAGGCCCACGAGGCCCTGGCAAACATGGACTTCGAGCGTGGCCAGCCTGCCGCTGCCGTCAAGCGTCTTCAGGAACAATTTCAGAAGTCGTCCCAAGACGCAGGTCTCGCGTTCCTTCTGGGCCAGGCGCAAGCTCGCAATTCTCAGCAGGCCGACGCCGAGCAGTCCTTTTCAAAAGCCGTTGAACTTGCTCCCTCTAACCCTGCTGCGATTCTCGCGCTTGCTACCGTTCAAGCGGCGCGCGGAGAAACCGACGCTGCTATTGCGAGCTACAAGCGCGCGATTCCACTCGCTCCGAACAACGCACAGATCTTTGTCTCGCTTGGCTCTCTCTACGAAGCCAAGGGCGATTGGCAACAGGCGCAGACTACTTACCAGCAGGCTCTTTCCATCCAGGGCGACAACCCCTTTGCGGCCAACAATCTTGCCTACCTGCTGCTGGAACACGGTGGTGATGTGAACGTTGCCCTTAGCTTGGCTCAGATTGGTCGCCGCGGCATGAGCAAATCACCTAATTCCGCTGACACCTTGGCTTGGGCGTATTTCCATACTGGCGCCTACACCGCCGCGGCATCGCTGCTCGAAGACGCGGTGAAAAAAGTGCCTGCCAATCCCACTTACCGCTACCATCTGGGAATGGTGTATCAGAAACTAAACGATCCGGTGCACGCGCGGTCGGCTTTTGAAGCGGCCATCAAAGCACAACCGGATAGCCCCGCTGCCGAGGCTGCACGTAAAGCGTTAGGTGAACTCGCCGGCACCTGAAACTGAACTTCAATAGCTTTCGATTCTAGCGATTCCGGCTTTCAATCAAGGGAGGCGAGCGAAGACGATGGCGGCTGATTTCACCGCAACGCAGGAAGCGCAATCCGAAATTATTCCTCTCGGTACTCCGAATGGCATCGAGATGGCTATCGCGCGCCGTACCGCCAAGACTCTCGGCAAAGTGATCTCGAAGTTGAACTCTCCCGACTTAATCGACAGTGTCCAGATCGAACCGCTTCAGGTCTATCCGGATGACCGTGGTTTTTTTACTGAGCTCGCACGGCTCGGCAAGGGTCTCGCCACAAAAATGGTTCCCGATGACCTGCGCAAAATTCAAATTTCACTGACGCTCACTTATCCCGGCACCATCAAAGCGATTCATTATCACTCCGAACAGACCGATCTTTGGGCGCCAATCTCCGGCATGGTGCAGGTATTTCTCTATGATCTTCGCCGCAAGTCCCCAACCTTTGGCGCCATCAACACAATTTTTGCGGGTCGATTCCAGCCCTGGGAAATCCTCATTCCTCCTGGCGTCGGCCATGGCTACAAAGCGCTCGGCGTTGAGCCCATACAGCTGGTCTACTTCACCGATCGGCATTACAACCCTGCTGATGAGCTTCGCCTTCCTTACGATCACCCCGACATCGCCTACGACTGGGAAATTCAGCACAAGTAATCTATGCGCGTCCTCGTCCTAGGTGCCAGAGGCATGCTCGGCACCGACCTTCTCGATGAATGGCAGTCTGCTGAATTGATCGCTGCGGATTCAGCGGAAGCCGACCTGCGCGACCGTTCCCAGGTTGAAAAACTGATTCTGAGCGTCCGCCCCGAGTGGATCATCCTCTCGGCGGCGTACACGGATGTGGATGGCTGCGAACAAAATCCCGAACTCGCCTTCGCCGTGAATGCGTCCGGCGTCGAAAATGTCGCCCGCGCCGCCCAATTGATCCCTGCGCGCGTCTTTCTCTTGAGCACTGATTACGTATTCGACGGAAAGGGCACGCGCCCTTATGAAACTACCGACCCGATTGCGCCCTTAAATGTTTACGGAGCTTCTAAAGCCGCGGGTGAAACCGCTCTAGCGAAGAGCGAGGTCGCTTGGTGCATTGGCCGCACTTCGTGGCTTTTCGGAGTGCATGGTCCGTCTTTCCCGGAAAAGATTCTCCGGGCTGCCAAGACGCGCCCCGAAATTTCCGTGGTCAACGATCAGGTGGGCTCGCCCACCTACACTCGTGATCTTGCCCGCGCGATTCGTGACTTGGTCCTGAGAGATGCGCGTGGCATCGTCCACATCACCAACGAGGGCATCTGTTCCTGGTTCGATTTCGCCCGCGAGATTCTCGCCCAATCTGGCCGCGAGGCCATTGCGGTGCTTCCCATTTCGACCGACCAGGCCGCTCGACCCGCTCGCCGACCGAATTATTCCGTACTGTCTCCGGCGAGCTTGCACGCATTCGGAATTCGCACTCGTCCCTGGCAAGAAGCATTGCGGAGCTTTCTTAAAGAAAAAACCTCGCAGCCAGCCGAGAAAATCCCATAGTGCGCTTGCTGGAGCGAGATTCTTTTGCGATTGTCGGATGCAGCTTCAGAGTGATCGACTTAAAATTGGATCCTAATGGAACAGATTAAAACGAACAAAGTCTTTGCGTGGGCACGGATCAAGTATTGGATTCCCGCGATTATCGCCGCGGCGGTGATTTCGATTTTTTCCACTGACTATTTCACGCCGGAGGAAACCGGCAGGGTCATCCTCCCCATTCTTCACTGGTTCCTGCCGGATGCTTCGCGGGCTTACCTCCTTCATCTGCACTCCGGCATTCGCAAACTCTCGCATGTCGCGGAATTCGGCGTGTTTAGCCTTACGGTATTTCGCGCTCTTCGTGGGCCCCGCGCCGGTTGGCGGCTCAATTGGGCGCTGCTGACGTTTCTGATTTCCGTTTCCTACGCGGTGCTCGACGAATTCCATCAGTCTTACGTGCCACTGCGTCACGCCTCTCCGGCAGATATCGGCATCGACACCCTCGGCGCAGTGCTGGCTCAGCTCTTTGTCTGGTGGTACGCAAAAGGAATGTGGCCCCTCGCGTGGATTGGACGAAAGCCAAAACTCGCGAAGGGCCAGGACCGCTAATCGTTTTCTAAAGTCGCGAAATCGCGCCTGCGATTACGGGATGACTGCCGAGACTTCGTTCGAATAGACGCTTTCGGTTCCGCTTGCGTCCACGGAGGTTGCGACATAGTAGTAGGTCTGGCCGCCCTGCACGCTCGCATCTGCGTAGCTCACTCCTCCTATCGGCGAAGCGGTGATCCTTGCGTAGGAACTTCCTTTCACCTGGCTGCGGTAGACGTAGTAACCCGCAACCGAAGTTGTGCTGGGGCCCCAATTGAGGGCGACCGAATGCTGCACGCTTGGTGCAACTCCGGTACCGCTCAGCGCTACGCTCGAGTTCGATCCCGTGGCGTTGCTCAGAATTGTGGCGCTGCCGCCGACAGTGCCGGCCACGGAAGGCGCGAACTGCACGCTGACCGAGGCGCTCTGATTCGGCGAAAGCGTCACCGCGCCCGCGCCGCTCACAATCGAATAGCCAGCGCCCGTCGCGGTCACACCTGAAATCGCTACGTTCGAATTGCCGGTGTTGGTTACCGTAAATCCTTGCGCCGCCGAACTACCGTTATTCACGCTGCCAAAGCTCAGGCTGCTGGGGTTTACGCTGATGGTGTAGGAAGCCGCTACGCCCGTGCCGCTCAGCGCGACCGTTGCCGGGGAATTCGGCGCGTTGCTCGAGATCGATACGGAGCCGCTGACGCTGCCCGCAGCTTTCGGCGCAAACTGTACGTTGAAGTTTCCGCTCTGCCCGGGCCCGAGCGTCGTGGGAATTGCCAGGCCGCTCAAGCTGAACCCCGTACCGGTCACGGTTGCCTGCGAAATCGTCAAGCTCGCCGTTCCGCTATTTTTGACCTGTATCGTC
>QHYO01000247.1 GCA_003224135.1 Acidobacteriota bacterium
GAACCTGAGCTTCTCCGCGCTTGTCGTTGTCGGAGATCATCGCGGCCATGCAGGATTTGGCATGGGCAAAGCGCGTGAAGTGCCGATGGCCATCAAGAAAGGCATCGAGCAGGCCAAAAAGAATTTGATTCAGCTCAATCTGACCGGTTCGACGATTCCGCATCAGGTGCTTGGTCGTTACGGCTCAGCGCAAGTTTTGTTGAAGCCGGCACCTGAAGGTACGGGCGTCATTGCCGGTGGCCCGGTGCGCAAGGTCATGCAAGTTGCTGGAATTCACAATGTACTGACCAAGTCGCTTGGCACCTCGAACCCGCACAACGTCGTGAAAGCTACATTTTCGGCGCTTCTTGGATTGAAGGATGCCGCGCAAGTTGCTGAAACGCGCACCAAGACGGTGGAAGAAATTACTGGCCGCGAGAAGAAAGCGGAGAAGGCAGCAGGGGAATAATGGCAGCAGAGAAAAAGGCCCCCACTAAGGGAACGACTAAGGGCACCGTCAAGGTCAAGTGGGTGGTCAGCTTTATCGGATGTACCGACGACATGCGGCAAACGATTCGCGGCCTTGGCCTGCGCCGCCTGCACCAGGTTGTCGAACGCCAGAACACGCCTGAAACTCAGGGTATGATCCATAAGGTGCGTCACCTCGTGGAAGTGGTGGACTAAGCTCATGGCCAAAAAAATCGTCAGGAAAGTGTCAAACAGAACTTCCGGCAAGAAAGCCGCAAACAAAGAACGCCGCAACTCGTTCAATCTTGAAACGCTTCGCCCGCCGCGCGGTTCGCGCAAGCGCAAAGTACGCGTCGGCCGTGGTATCGGCTCGAAGCTTGGCAGGACCTCCGGTGCCGGCAACAAAGGCCAGAAGTCGCGCCGCGGCTATTCTCGCCGCCGCGGATTTGAAGGCGGCCAGATGCCGTTGCACCGCCGCATTCCAAAGCGTGGCTTTCGCAGCCCGTTTGGAAAAACGTTTGCCGTCATCAATTTGCAGGACTTGAACGCTTTTCCGGCTGGAGAAACAGTCACGCCGGATCTGCTTCGCGCGCACGGATTTGTTCGTACCACGCAGCAGATAAAGATTCTGGGCGATGGCGATCTCCAGAATAAGCTCGCTGTTCACGCTCACGCTTTCAGCGCCTCCGCCAAGGATAAAATTACCAAGGCTGGCGGCTCGTTCGAGGTTTTGGCTTAATTTCGGGTTTCAGCGTTTCCGGGCTCGTCTTACAAGCCCCTGGCGCTGCTGGCCGTGTATCGCATCGGTGCGCACATTCCCACGCCGGGAATCAACAGCGCCGTGCTCGATCAGATTTTTTCCCAGGCTGCAGGCACCGCGCTCGGTATCTTCGACCTTTTCAGCGGCGGCAATTTCCGCCGTCTGACGATTTTTGCGCTCGGCATCATGCCGTACATTACGTCGTCCATCATCTTGCAGTTGATGACCGTGGTGTTCCCATATCTTGAGCGGTTGCAAAAAGAAGGCGAGCTCGGCCGCCGTAAGATCACGCAATACACCCGTTATCTGACAATTTGCTTGGCTATCATCCAGTCGTTTTCTACAGCCAGCCTTTTACAGTCGCAGAATTCGGGCGGCCAGGCCCTGGTCTACCATCCTGGATGGGGCTTCAAGCTGTTGACTGTGCTGACTCTGACCACCGGTTCGGCGTTCATCATGTGGCTTGGCGAACAGATCAGCGAACGCGGCATCGGCAACGGAATGTCGCTGATCATCTTCGTAGGCATCGTAGTTGGCTTGCCGCGCGCCATTCTTGACCTATATGAAAAGTTTAAGACCGGCGCTTGGGGAGTTTTTACTCCGCTAGCCATTATCCTGCTTCTCGCTTTGATGGTCGCGGTCGTTGCTTTCATCGTCCTGGTCGAAGGAGGCCAACGCCGCATTCCCGTGCAATACGCAAAGCGTGTTGTTGGCCGGCGCGTCATGGGCGGCCAATCCTCATATCTGCCGCTCCGTGTAAATTCCGGCGGTGTCATCCCGCCGATTTTCGCGAGCTCGTTGCTGGCGTTTCCCGCCACTATCGCGCTGATCCTTGGCCAGAAATATGCCTTCATCAAGACTTTTGCCAATGCCGTGAAGTGGGGCGAGCCCTTGTACACCCTGCTCTACGTCACGATGATTGTGCTGTTCGCATTTTTCTACGTAGGCATCGTGTTCAACCCGACCGAGCTTGCCGACAACATGCGCAAGAACGGTGGCTTCATTCCCGGCATCCGGCCGGGCCGCAACACTAGCGAGTACGTCAGTAGGATTTTGAAGCGTTTGACCCTCATCGGTGCGATTTATCTGGCGCTGGTCTGCATGCTTCCGGAATGGATGATTGCCGGCATTCACCTGAACCACTTGCCAACCTGGCTTGGCGGCAACTGGTTTGACCGCCACTTTCCGCAATTCATTTTGAACGGGCTTGGCGTTAATTTTTATTTTGGTGGCACATCGCTGCTCATTGTTGTCGGTGTCGCGATGGACACCGTTCAGCAGCTTGAAGCGCAGTTGGTCATGCGCAACTACGAAGGATTTGCACGGAAGGGCCGGTTTCGCGGCCGGCGATAGAGGGAGACGACCGAGTGACGCCGGACGTGCTTCCGCACGAAAAGCTAGACCGTGCAGTAATTTTTCTCGGCCCTCCGGGGGCCGGGAAAGGTACACAGGCGAAAGAACTGGCGCGCAGATTTTCCGCGCCGCATCTTTCGACCGGCGACATGCTTCGCGAGCACGT